>CACZNR010000044.1 GCA_902782475.1 uncultured Eubacteriales bacterium | reverse complement strand
TCTTTACCGGTTCCCACTCAGGAAGCGCAGCTATATTCGGATCTCCTTTTTCTGCAAAGGCCACCCAGGCTCCGCTTACCTTGTCCTGAAGTTCCTCTGAAACACCAGGTTCATACTGGGATTCAGTGTATTCCACATTATGGAATACATATGGCTCGTCAAAATTGTGCCACGGGACTGTACCGTTAAGGAACGGAGACTCAATGGCAAACAGGAAGTTGTATATAGGAGCAGCACCTTCAGTTCCTGCACGAAGCTTGCAGAAATCGTTGTTTGCTGCACGTCTTGCCTTATCCAGGAATATCATGTCTGCTGTGTTATGGTCCGGATATGCTTTCCTGAACAGATCTACATACTTCTGATAATCCTTTCCGTAAAGCTCTTCAAACAGCTTTGCCTTGTATTCTTCGCTCCAGCTGTTTTTGTGTCCCTCACCGACCTGGAAGTTTATGTTATTGAAGAACTCACCGAAGACATTTCCAACCATCATAGGAATGTGGCTGCTCTCCTTTCTGAAACCATGTGCGGCAGGATGACCGAAATAATAGTCTTCATCTGCTACAGGTCCCCACATGAAAGGAATGTGGAGCTCGTTCTTTGCTATCCACATGGCTTCTCCTGCGGCCTGTGCCAGGTCATAGAAATCGACCTTCTCTATATCTGCAACGTTTTCAGGAGAGATGCCGAGCCTTTCAAGTACAAGGGAAGCGACTTTCTGAGCCTGTTTCTTTACTTCCTTCTTGTCTTCAGTGTATCTTGCCTTTACTCCGCCACTCTGAAGTATAGCCCTGTGATAGAGACCGTCTGCATAAGGTGACTGCATGAGCGAAAGCACCTTTGAGCCTCCGCCGCTCTGTCCGAATATGGTCACATTGTCAGGATCTCCGCCGAAGTTCTCTATGTTGTCGTGTACCCATTTAAGAGCTTCCACCATGTCTGCAACACCTGCGTTGGCGGAATACTTGTATTCATCACCATATGCTGAAAGATCCAGATATCCGAGGACGTTCAGCCTGTGATTTATGGAAACGACTACCACATCACCGAATCTTGAAAGGTTCTCACCGTCATAGGAGAATATCTCGACACTTGATCCTGAGAACCAGCCGCCGCCATGGAGCCATACCATTACAGGACGCTTGTGATTCTTATCGAGGCTCTGTGTCCATATGTTGAGAGACAGACAGTCCTCGCTCTGAGGGAAGTAGAAGTGTGGAACATATGGCTCGTCTCCCGGTAGAGGGGAGTTGACCTCAGGGCACACAGGTGAGTATGCAAGAGCGGGTTTTACTCCTTCCCATGGTTCTACCGGAACAGGAAGATGGAATCTCTTTGCTGAGGCATACTTTACTCCTCTAAAAGTGTATGTGCCGTCCACCTTTGCCCCATGCAGTGCTCCGGCTTTCGTCAGGACTACAGGGTCATCATATTTCATAGTAACTTTATCTTTTAATTCATGCATATACATAGTATGTTCCTCCTTACAGTGACTGTCTTGGCCCACCGCCGACAGCCATAGGTCTGAACTCTTCCTTTTCAGGATCCGGGAAGTACCATGGATTATCCAGTATCTCCATAAGGGAGTGGTCATGGTCATGGACCTCTTTGCATTCGCGGTCGAATATCATGGTGGATTCGCATTCTCCTGTCACCGTATGCCACTCAGGTATGTCACCGTGGTTAGGATCGCCTGTGACAGCAAACCTGAGCCAGCATGTTGCCATGATATCCTGAAGCTTTTCCGTTACTCCCGGTATATATGAGGACCAGACATGCTTTGCGTTGTGGAACATGAAAGCTTCCTCGGCATTGTGCCATGTTAGGGTGCCGTCGAGGTAAGGCATCTCGAGCTTGAACATATAGCTGTAAACAGTTCCGCCTGCCTTTGCACGCTCCCTTGCATATGCTATGACACCTTTTCTGAACATGGTATCCAGGAACATGACATCAACAGTCTGGTTGTCCGGATATGCACATCTGAATCTTTTTATCAGTTCATCGGCCTTGTCGCCATATTTGTCTTCTATGAGCTTTCTCTGATAGTTCTCGCTCCAGCCTGTCTTTGCACCGTCCCCTGGATTATAGTTGGCATTGCCTGAGAACTCTCCAAGATTTGAACCTATGAGCACAGGGATACCGATGGTCTCCTTCCTGAATCCGAGCTCTGAAAGTGGATTTCCAAGGAAATAGTCATTCACTGTTGGTGCCCATGCTCCAAGGGCTCCTGTTGAAGGCACCTCAGCCTCTGCCTGGACTGCAGCACGTCTCAGCTTATAGAACGGGATCTTTTCGATATCCTTTATGTTCTCCCTTGCTATGCCGAGTATCTCGAGGACTTTATTTGTAAGGGCATGAGCTTCATCAGGCATACGGTTGGCTTTGGAATCCATCATACCGCTCTGTATGACGGCTCTGTGGAAAAGACCGTCTGCAGCAGGTGTCTGAAGAAGGTTTGCGACCTTGAATCCGCCACCGCTCTGGCCCATTATGGTCACGTTATCTGGGTCACCGCCAAAGCTTTCGATGTTTTCATGGACCCATCTGAGGGCAGCAACCATGTCTGCTATGGACAGATCCCCTGAATATCTGTATTCATCTCCGTATTCTGAAAGATCGAGGAAACCAAGGACGTTCAGTCTGTGATTTATTGATACCACTACCACGTCTCCGTATTTTGAAAGGTTCTCACCGTCGTATGAGAATATCTCCTGGCTGGAACCGGATACATATCCGCCTCCATGGATCCAGAAAAGTACCGGACGTTTAGCAGCCCTGTCAGTGCTCTGTGTCCAGATGTTCAGATACTGGCAATCCTCATCCTGAGGATAATAGTAGTGAGGTACATAATTCTCATCAAGAGGTACAGTGGTATGAAGCTCGGGACATGTGTTTCCAAACCTCAGGGCATTTCTGACACCCTCCCATGGAGCTACAGGCTCAGGCATGTGGAAACGCTTTGCATCAGCATATTTCACACCTCTGAATATGTATGTACCATCTGCAATGAGACCGCGCAGAAGACCCGCGGTAGTTTTAACTACAGGTTCGTCAAGGTTGCATACCACCTGACGATGTAATCTTCTTGGATACATATTAGTATTCTCCCTTCTTTTTTACACCGGACAGAACGTCCGGACTCAAATCCTATATACGTTAATTATATTCCCTTTTGAAATCTGTGAACAGAAGGGCCATAACTGTATATGAAAGCAGTCAGCTCGCTCGATATATATAGGCAGAAAGGATAGTTCTATTTTAGCTGAATACATTGTAGGAAATAGATCCTCACTTGGTTATCTCTATGACACCGTCCTTCATGAAGTATGTATGGTCAGCAAACTTCAGGTGTTCGCTCTCGTGTGTCACCATTATGAGCATCGCTCCGTATTCCCTGCAG
>CACZNR010000043.1 GCA_902782475.1 uncultured Eubacteriales bacterium | reverse complement strand
TAAAAGGGATAGCGGCGGCTTGACACCGCCTGTATGGCACGGAGGGCCCATTCGGGTTTGAAAGACGTAAGTCTCACGGCTGTACAAACCATCAATTCTTAGGAATCCCATGACTTCAGTCGTGGGAGGATGTCAACCATGCTTCGCTGCTGCAGCTTCCGACTATGATGCTTACAGGAGCTGTTTTCACAAAAGGAAATGAAGTGGCCTTAAGCAGCTTCTCCTTTGCCTCCTGTGTCTTAAGTACGAATATCCTTACAGGCTGGGCGTTCGTAGCAGTAGGTGCTATAACGCCAGCCTCTATTATCTTTTCTATCTTCTCTTCTTCCACAGGTCTGCTTGATATCTTTCTAACAGAATACCTGTCATGTGCCAGTTCAAGAAATGTTTTCATCTTCCCTCTCCCTTCAAATATCTCAGGAACCCTTTATCATATTGATCATGCCAATTATATACACTGTGATCCAGTATACGGCAAACAATGAACATACAACTGCAGGAACGAATATGAGAATCCTGAGCCACATTGCTTTTTCCTCTATCTTCCATGCATACATGAAATACACCGTGACCACCCACATAGGGACTGTACCAAGTGCCAGGAGTACAGTCGCACTTTCCCAGATCGCAAATGGTATCATCGCCGTTTCTGATGGTGTTCCTTCCACTTTCAGAAGTATCAGGACAGTGAGCCCAAGCATTATTAATGTTCCCAGAGAATACAGTATCAATGAAAAAGCCTTTTTCATACGAGACCTCCTGAAAATAAATGTCTTATCACATCCCCTGATACCATAATATCTTTTAAGCCTTTCTCAGTCAATCAGAACCATTTTGGACCCGTTTGCTCATGCAATAATTATTGTTTAAAATAAAAAAACCTTCAGAAATACAGATAATCTCTGAAGGTTTGCATTTGATCTGTTTATTTGATTCAGTCTGTAGGCAGATCTGTTATAGCATCCTTATGAGCGCAGAATGAGCAGATCCTTGTCCTGTTGGCAGCTATTGCCTGCTCTACAGTCCCCTCTGTAAGTGTATCAGTCTGGTTAAGAGCCCCACAGTCTGTATGAGTATGATAGACCTTTCCGAAAGGAGCCCAGTATACCATCTGATCACCAAGCTCATTTATAGCAGCCTGCTGATCTTCCTTTGAAACAGGGTTGAAATCATAGCTTGCAAGACCTGCAATAAGGACCATTATGACTGCAACAACTGTTGCGATGACCTTTGTCTTCTTGTCCAGATCCTTGTTCGTGAGCATTATTATGATTATAGGAGCAAAACAGATTATAGCTGCAATGACTCCCATGTTATTCCACAGCCAGAACAGGAACTTGTTCTTCTCTGACATAGGTGAGATGTGATTTGCCTTCTTCCATAACTGTGAACCGATGATCACCAGTATGAAATCAAGTGCCAGTAAGCATATAAGCTGCCAGATCGTAGGCATGAACTTAAGGTTGATCTTTCCTACTACTACCAGGATAGCAAGTATCTCAAAAACAAGTGCAACTACCCAAAGAGCTATAGCTCCGAATCTCAAAGCCTTGCTGTTGCCAACAGGTTTTGCCTGCTGTACCTTCTTTCCATCTGCCGTAACAGTGGTCTCGGCTTTAACTATCTTTTTTTCTTTCTTTTCAGCCATAAATTTTCAACTCCCATATGTTGTTGTTTTATTTTTATACATTATACAACATATATATGAAATTTGTTAATTACTCTTTCTCATTCTTCCCTTATTATTCCGTCGATCATTCTGTATCTTCTGTCTGCAAATTCCAGAAGATCCATATCATGTGTGACCATGAAAAGTGTTGTATCAAACTCCCTGCACAGATCAAGAATGAGCTTTATCACCCTGGCAGAGTTTTCTTCATCTAAATTTCCCGTAGGTTCATCAGCAAATATGACTCTGGGGTGATTTACAAGTGCTCTTGCTATAGCGACTCTCTGCTGTTCTCCTCCTGACAGGCTCTGAGGAGATCTTTTCATGAGATCTTCTATCTCAAGTATCTCTTTTAACCTGTTGAACATGTTCAGATCCTTGTTTCCTGCAAATCTCATGGGGATACATATATTCTCTTCCACAGAAAACTGATCTATAAGATTAAAAGCCTGAAATATGAAACCAAATTCACTGGAATGCAGCTGTCTGAGGTCCAGTTCCTTATATATGTCATTACCTTCATAAAGAACTTTTCCATCAGTCGGTTCTTCAAATCCTGCCATAACATGCAATAAAGTGGATTTTCCAGAACCGCTTTTACCATATATAATGTTCACGCCCTTCTCAAATGACACATTGATCCCATTAAGGGCATTTATCACACGCTGCCCTGTGGAATAATGCATCTTTACATTATTAAGTTCAAAAAGACTCATAGTTAACCTCCATCCATTTCTATTCCATATATCTTATATTCTGCGAGATGCTCGTCCGGAAATATCGTTTCAGGACCACGATGCTGCAACCCATAAAAAGAAGATAATATATAACAGCTGCCAGAAGAATTATTAATACAGTCATCCCTACATCTCTTCCTGACAGGAATATACCTATGTGATGCCTTGTATAGTAACTCATAAACAATAATACAGAAGGTATTGTAGCAATGATAAACAACAATGAATATATAAGGCCTTCCTTTGAAGACATCCTAACCGTCTCTCCTATGTTCATTCCCATGGATCTCATTATCCCATACTCTCTTTTTCTATGATACAGGGACTGAAGTATCATAAGTCCTGTATATGAACATAATGTGATCACTGAGGTCAGGGCTAGCATTACAAAGGATGAAGAAGTGGTCCTCTCGATATTCTCTTCGATCGCTAACCTTTCAAAATAATCCTCACAGACCGAAAACTGTATCCTGTGGCAAATATTCAGAAACTCTCTTTTTACTTCCAGATAATCTTCCCGGGAGATATTCCTGTCGAGATGTAAAGTGAAAGAAACAAGGCCGTCAAATAGATCAGTAGCTAGGTATGTATCCTCACTTATAAGCACAGCTACGCGGTCTGCTTCATAGACCATACTGTCATCGCCAATCGTCCTCATACCATGCCTAATAACACTGTTTATATGAAGATCTCTGCTTACATAGGTAAACGAACCGATATCTTTTATATCACTTTTCCCGTCCTTCATTCTGAATCTGGCAAGTGTAAGTTGAGCTCCTTTGAAGTAATAGCAGTCTGTATCATCCTTTATTCCCTGAGACTCCTTTATGTCGGGAAGAAATACGATGCAGCTCCCTTCCTTGGCAAGAAGAGAGATGTTTATATCATTGAGTTCGCATATGGTATCCAGCATCTCATCATCAGCAATAATGAGATCATAATTATAGTTGTCAATGCATCTTATATCATATGGGAATCCATTTCTTTCCACACCTTCCATATTGCTGTATCTGTTGTGTGAAGCCATATAATTAAGATAATCACTGTCAGTGCCCGGGATTATCAGATTTGTATTCAGGATATCATAGGCTTTCGTGATACTTTTTACGCCATTGTGTCTTCCCAAATCGTCCACGTCAGCTACGTTGTATGTCTCTACTTCAGGATAGACCTCAAAATCACCGAAATTATTCATATATGTAGTGACGTAATTGGAACCTGACAGCCATGGATCTCCGTCTAGTCCCAGCAATTGTCTTTTTTCCCTGTATTCAAAGCGGTAGACAGCAAAAGAAGAACATAGAATGACTGCAGCAAGTATCACCGGAAGAAAATACAGGATGTTCTTCCTAACGTTTGACACCAGGAACGAATCCTTACTGGAATATGACTTCCCATTTATTTTATCGCTTCGTGAAAAATAGTTCCTATCATCCCAGATCCTGCTTGAAGCACATACGATCACAAGCAAAACTATTCCTGCCAGCAATAAATAAAAGCACGGCATTGTTCCTGAACGTGGCAGTATACCGGAATATGGAATAAGCTTCATAAAATAAAGCAGTAAAGACAGGATTCCTCCAAAAAGGATCCCAAAGGTCCATAAGATAATACCAACCATCATGAACAATCCTGTAACAAAAAAAGATGAAGCTCCTGACATGTACATTCTTTTTGACAGATCTACAAAGTCTTCATAATAATATTTAAGTGCCAGATACAGGAATATGCATACCACTATTCCTGAAAGTGTAAGATCTGTCCTTCTATGGGCCCTAAGTGGTTCAATATACATTCCAACTGCATCCACATATACCCTGTCGTTGAAAACAAGTTCAACATCCTGCCCTTTTCCACGATCCCTAGCTATCTCGCCATACAGCGATATTATAGATTCATCAGGCGAAACCATTCTGTTACTGGTCCCACCAATCACAATTCCGGTAATAAGATTGTATTCAAGCTTATCTGACGATCCTGTGATCCCATTTGGATAGTCGTTGATCCCCGGGATCCTATTAAGACTCCCGTTCACATAGGTAGTATATGATTCTATGAAGCCGGTTATCCGCAAAGTACGAGTCTTTCCTTTCATGTCAGTGATATCAATTGTTTTACCCAATGCAAAACGATCACTGTCAATGAGTCGGTAATGGTCTTCTAGAACTATCTCATGATCATTTTCAGGAAAGCGTCCGGAACTCAGGCTTATTGGAAAAATATCAAGCGCATCATCATCGAAGCTACCGATAGTGATATGGGCTCCATTACTTGAATAACGGCCATAATTTCGTATCACTCCGACCTTTGAGACTATAGGCCTTTCCCTATAAGCATCTACAAGCTTTTCGTCTCCTCCAAACAGAACACAATCGAATCTTCCATAAATAGACTGAGCTCTGTCAAACACAGAATCCATCATGGATTGATAGATAAAAAAAGCATTCCCGAATACAAAGACCAGGATCCCTATGAAACATACCAGGAAGTAAGTAATTTTTTTTGAATGGATATACTTAAAAGCAAAGCGGATCATTATATTATTCCTTATACCTGATCATTGACGATATGCTTTCCGAGAAGAACCTTCTGTTCATTCCTTTTAGCAGTATGCAGGAGACTACCCCTGCCAGCAATGACACAACTGCACTAAACAAAACTGAATATATACTGTAACGTTTCATTACCATATCTTCAAACAGGCTTTCAACATAGAACATGCTGCCTGACCTGAACAGCCATATTCCTCCAAGGCTCAGAATAACAGTAATCATCATCAGGATTCCCGTAGAACACAGCACTTCAGTTACAGACATAATGTCAAGTTCACTGTTTGTCATTCCGGAAGAGCGCAATATGCCATACATCTTTCTGGACTGAATATGCTGCATGTTGATGAATGATACTATGAAATAAATGGCAATTATAGTGACCATAAGGAATACAAATATCTCAGTTGTCAATGCTGCACTTCTGACAAGTTTCAGTGAATATGCAACATCCTCTGAATATACTGTTTCACAGCCAGGATGATCACTCGTCAGAGATGATATCTTTCTTTTTATCCCTGTGATCTGTTCATCAGATGCTTCGTTATCGATATATACCCTGGATGATGTGACTCCGGAAAAAGCATGGCACTCTGATGCCATCTCTTCACTTATGATAACGACCACATTATCCATCTCTCTGCCATACTGGTTTACATAATGATCCTTTATGACCTTTTCAATAGCGAAAGTGTTTCCTGACTCATTCTCTTCTCCCATTAAGATATCCATTACCTTTGTTTTTGAAAAGCTGTTTTCAGGATCATAAAGGTCATCCTCCATGAGGGTCTGTGATTCATAGTTTCTCAGTTTTGGACAGAATACAACTGCATTTCCCAAATCCAGTTGCTTTTGTATGTCAGGATATGCAACCGATATATACTCCATTTTTGAATCCCCTATTATTTCGAGATACAGATATGATGACCACTTGAGTGAAACAAGATATTTGCCATCCTTTTCATCTCCAAGTATCTTCTTGTTTTTTTCATTTCTCAGTATGAAATCCTCATAACGGGAATTACCTTCCTGAAGCACTGTATATCCATTTAGATAACGTGCATATTCCTTATTATCCACACTTTCAATACCGGGCATATATTTTATATCTGCCATATCTTTTATGGTAATACCAATACCTTCATCTTCAGGATATGATGTATCCCCTATGTTCTGCGATATATCTATCCATTGTTTATCAGTTTCAAAATATTCACTTGTAGTCGCAGTCCTGTAATCATACCTGACATTGACTGTAACTATGAGAGCGACAATTATGGACAGTACAATGAATCTGACAAGATTCCTCCCGACATTGTACAGAGCCAGTTTTTTAACAGAAAAACCACGTGAAATATTTCTGGTCTTCCTGATTTTCTTTGTTGCATACAGCATCCTTTCTGTATAGAGTTTATGTCTGTATGCATATACAGCTGATACAAGCAAGGTCGCCAGTATCATATATAATCCCCATATCATATCCTGTTTAAGGGAAATGCTTCCCTCAGTCAACGCAGTGACTATCGGTGCTGTAATAACCGATATCAGTATTCCAAAAATAATTCCTGATAACACCATAACTGCCACAAGCATAAACAGAACTGTCAGAACATATCTGTTATCAGAACCCAGCCTGTACAGATTTGCAGCTAATTCCTTAAAGTCAGACAGATATTCTCTAAGAAGAACATGAATTGCCAGAATGAAACTTAGAAAAGCAACTGTTCTAAGAATTGAACCCCTCCTTAAATTATCAAACATGAGTTTTGTGAATATGCTGTTATACAGATGATTTTCCTGTCTACCTTCATCATCATAATACTCCCCATAATTTCTGATGAACCATTTCTCTTTCTGTTCACCGGAATAGTCAAGCAGAGGATCAAAGTCATAATCATATGTCATATAGACATTTCTGTAAACATACTCATCTTTTTGCGTACTCAGCAGAGCGTTCGGACACATGACTTTTCCGTTGAAACCTGCAGTAGCCGGAAGATATTGCGTGTACGAATTGATAAGACCGGAAAGCTTATATTTAAAACTGTCTCCATCCTCACTTTCCAGAACGACCATATCTCCGGGGCTCAACCCCAGGTCAGCACACAGTTCTTCCTCAAGAACGAGCTCGTCATCTTTGACTGGCCAATCGCCTTCTGTGATTCTTATGCCTCCGCTTATTCTTGAATACTCATCAGCATATCCTGTGCTTATATGAATATCCTTTCCCGATACCTTATATGTTCCATATACATCAATGAATCCAAGAGTAAGATGATCATCTTTTCTGCATCTGCTCTCATGGATATCATCAATGTTATACCAGATGAAATGATATGTTCCCCTCTTTTCAGCTTCCCTGTCAAAGACATGTTTTGCTGAAGAAACAAATACACCCTCTACATTTGACAACGCAAAATAAAAAACACATACAAAGACGATCATCAGAATTGTGGTCTTGATATGCGTTTTAATGTAGTTAATCACGGTTTTCAATATACTCATTTTCATTCCCTGTGTATGCATATACCTGAGGTGATATCTTCTGTCTTGAAACCAACACTTTTTTTTAATAATTCCCTTTGATATTCATTATAGCATTGTCGATACATTTGTCAAAAATGTGACAGATATGAAACTTGAGGATATTACTCTTTATATAATATTATCTGTTCATGAAATGTGTCATACGGAAACGATTCTATATCCATGCATATGAGTCTTGGGCTCAATGGCTCCTCAGTCTCCCCTTTAACATATTCAAATGATGGAATGTACATTTCATCTATCACAGAATAGACTTCATTACTTGGCTGATCCCTTAATTCATTATCATTCAGACTGAAGTAGACTAGACTTTTGCCGTCATTCATTTCATAAAGATATGTATAGATATCCGTTTCAAGGACTTTAATTCCATTTGCATACAGGCACAAATGTGGCCCATCGACCTGCATCTCATATACACCATCATCTGTCTTCCATGTACCATCCATTGAAACATCAACTTCATTGTGATGAATTGATCTGTCGGAACAAGAGCAAAAAAGAAACAGTAACGACAGCATGCATGCCATAAATTTCCTCATACCCGCATACTCCTTTCCTGTTACAACACTTTTCAAACGGTTAAAATCAAACTTAATAATCAGGGAATAACTCCTTCATCCTTGTATCTGACACGCCAAATACAGTTTTTATCTGTTTTACAAGTGTAGCGGGTCTTGATGCAACTATATCCCTGTAGGTCTTCACATCAGATTCCCATGAGCTCTTGCTCCAGCTCCATCTCTGACAGTGTCTTTCCATCTCAGGTCTCATTTCCTCGATCATGGAATCATATATTGTAAGTGCATCTTTCGGCAGAGTCTTCATAAGTTCCGAAGCCCTTTCAAGGAACTTATCACACCAGCCCTGATTTTTCTTAAGTGCAGTAGGTATCCACATGTTTGTCAGAGAGCCATCCGGAGAAGCGACCCCAGCTCCGGTAAAATACTTTGAAAGGGTACTTCCAGCCTTTGAAGAAAAAGCAAAGTCACAGTCGTAAAAAATCGGTCTCCACTTGACTTCGTAGTTCTTTTCATTCCAGAGTTTCTGATTGAACATGTCGTAGTCAGCTGTGTAAGCCCTTGCGATTATGTAATCTATCCATCCGTCTGCATCTACATATTTGCAGAATTTTTCATAATTGGAGTCAACAGCTGTATTAAGGCTCTTGGCCATTGCATATACTTCCTTCACCTGAGTCGTGCTGCCTGCAAGCACCCCAAGATTTCTTCTCATCACATTGAGATTGTCGGCTTCTACTCCATGCTGATCTGCAAGGCAATCCTCATTCAGGGATTCCTTAAGATCATATAGTCCCCAGTATTTTCCATTGATGTAGACTACCACGAGCTTTGTCATGGCAAGATCAAGATCAAGACCCTTGAACAGATTGCTGCAGTATGCATCCCTCATCCTTGTAGTCTTCCAGTCCTGTCCTCCGTTTCTCAGAACAAGCGTATTGAAGGAAGTCATCGGATAATCATCAAAGAAAGGATAGACGACTTCGCCCTGACCATACCCGCTCCTGAGATATATACCATAGGATTTCTGGGCATAGACCCTGGTGGAGTTTCCTGACACACGAAAACCTGCAGGAAATGCCGTACCAAGGGATCCGTCCTTCTCATAGTATTCGATATAGCATCTCTTCTCTATGATAGGTCTTCCCTGCTTTACAGTTCCTGTCGCTGAATTGACACTCGTAAAATCTGCAGGAGCTGTGGAAAGGCATACTACAGGCACAGTGTGTGGCTTTTCAAAAAGATATGTCATGGTAACAGGCTCTGATGCTATCCTTCCGCTCTTCATGCATATGGCAGTTATCACAGAATTGGATGATATCTGTATAGGTCCTGAATACAGAGAAGATGAAGAAGTCGGAACACTTCCATCTGTTGTGTAATATATACTTCCCTCTCCTGAAAGCTCGAGTGAGAAGGCTTTATCTACTATGCCTCCTGTCCTTGAGAATTCAGGAGAATTAAGTACAGGACCCGTTGGTTCTGCGTTCTTTGTTCCTTTCGTAGGCGTAGAAAAGAATACCCTTTTACCGGACATGTCACCATCGGCTCTTCCACATGAATACCCTGCTTTAAGGACTCCGGTCTCAAATACATCATAGAGTCCGAGACCGTCTGAAAGATACAGTGTCTCTCCTGCAGGTGATATGGAAAAAGGAGCTGTGTTCGATCCCTGTTTTGATGGTTTTGATGAAGCATTGACAGTAACATAGCCTCCGGCAGATACTGAGCCGGAAAGAGCGTATTTTGTGAGGTTAGTACTGCTGTCTGAGATATACAGTCCGTCAAGTGAGATGCTGGTATCAGATGGGTTGTGGATCTCTATCCAGTCCGTTCCCCCGCTCCTCGCCTGAGAAACAGAAGAGACCTCACTTATATAAAGTGTGGTCCTGTCAAGTTTGTCAACATCAGATATCTCTTCGAATCCGTGGCTGGTATTTTCCTTTCCGGGAGTCGATCTTCCGAAGAACACCCATTTTCCATCCTTGAGACCATATGAGATGTTATCGAGCCTTGATTCATCCGGGAAGAATACCCCCTGTCTTTCAAGTGTCCTGTAATCGGTTATGTAGAGTGTCTCACCACTACCGACCTTGAAGCTTGTATGGTATTCACTATCATTTCCTGAAAGATAGATGACCATGTATGTCCCATCTTCCATCTCCACATCAGGAAGCCTCCACTTAAGGGAGTTGCCCTCATCATCAGAGAGATAGAAATGGCTTAGGTTCTGAGTCTGGCCAGAACCGTTATAAAGCTCTACCCAGTCAGGTCTGTCACCATTCTCATCTATAAGGGAATTCTTGTTTTTG
>CACZNR010000042.1 GCA_902782475.1 uncultured Eubacteriales bacterium | reverse complement strand
TCATTATAAATTGTCTGTTTTTTGTTTACTATTGTAGCTATAATCCACTTAAACAGTAGTTAATATTTTATATATGGTTTATCAAGATAAGTCATTGCCAATTCTTGTGAAGTATGCGAACACCTAGATACAATGCAAGATTAGAAATAATATTCGTCCCCTGTGCCATCCAGTGCATACTTGAGGTGTCATCAAACTTTGCTGACAGATATCCCATTCCAAGCATTGTTATAAAGGCTATTACAAAAAGAATGATCGCCTTTGTTGCTTTCATCTTCTTTGCAATCAGCATGAGCATTATCTGCATGCCGGCACATCCTACAACCTGCAATGCTACAAAAGGCATGTTGGATGTAAACTCTGGAACTGCAACAACTGCAAGCAATGACCCCTCATGTTTTCTGAGTGATCCAACAAGAGAAAGGAATACCAGCATGAATCCCACACCTGAAAGTGGGAAAAAGCTAATGTCCAGTGCTCTGAAATCGCATATTCCTAATGCCACTAATACCTTCCACAGTGCCTTGAATATACCACCTGTAAGTACCATTATGGAACCCGTAGCCAGAAGAGCATATGCTCCCTTGTACAGTTTATTGTAGAGATCTTTCAGAAGTAGCAGCGCTGCCATGAAGAAAAGTATAACAGGTATGAGATCCACTATGGCCATAGGGATGCTTATCCCATCATATGTATTCATAGTACCCTCCTGTTACTTTATGAATCCTACATCCTTGAGTGAGTAGATCGGTATCGGCGGGAATACAAGAGGAGTTTTCTTTGCATACGCCCTGTATTCAGGATCATTGCCATAATTCTTCTCGTGTCTTGTCTCAAGTCTCTTTGCTCCGCTCAGCATAACATAGATTATGAGGATGAGACCAAGCACCGCTATTATCCACTGTGTTCCCTTTACTGCACCTATTCCTGAAACAAAGCATCCTATCCAGAAAAGTATCTCTCCGAAATAGTTAGGACATCTTACGATCCTGAAAAGACCACTGTCACAGAATCTGTTCGGTCTCTTTGCCTTAGCAGCTGATTTCTGTCTGTCAGATATGCTTTCTATAAGTACGGCAACAGCCATTATCACCACACCGATGATCTCTGCGATACCGCCATGAACACCGTTGTTGAGTCTGTAGAAAACAGGAGATGTCTCAAACATATAGAAGAAGCCCATTGCTATCCACATCACAGCCTTTACGAATACAGGTATCTTCTTTTCATTTGTCTTGTCAGCATCCTTACGGTTTCTGAAATTCTTGTTCTTAAGCTCTCTGTAAAGAAGAAATCCTCCAAGCCTTATGCCGTATACTATGAACAGGGCACACATGAGTATCTCCCAGATATTCATGGAACCAAGGAACATCACCAGCAGTGCTATGCCTATTCCGGCTATGGCAAATCCGTATCCCACTGACATGAACCATACGAAATTCTTAAACCCTACTGAACAGCACACAAGTGCTACTGCAAATATAATCCAGATATTAGCAGGAAACATTTCTAACCTCTCTTACTTCCGGAAACTATCCTTAATGTACTCTTTGAAGCTTGAATCCCCGGCAACATCCTTGCCTACCAGATCATGGGTAAGTGTGAATCTTGAGAACTTGATGAGTGCATCCTTGCCGTTCTTCTTAAGCTTGTTTATAAAGATCAGCATGCCGAATATGAAGACAGGTGCCCTCTTTATCTCACCCTGCTTGCCTGCAGCTTCAAAACACATGTTTGCTATCTCGGCATATGTATATGTCTCTTTTCCGCCTACTTCATAGGTCCTGTTGACATCAAGCATGTGCTCAACTATGAATCTTCCGAAGTCAGGTGTGTGAACTACATTGCACTTATGGTCTTCCTTGCCGAGAAGTGAAACGCTTCCCTTTTCTATCATCGGTCTGAAGACCTTTACTATGTCATAGAAGTATCCTGTAGGTCTGTGGATGACATATGTAAGACCGCTCTTCTTGAGCTCAGCTTCAAACTTTGCCTTTGCATCAAGCATAGGGATATCAGGCTGTTCATCGCACTTTATAACGGAGATGTATACGAAGTTCTTTACTCCGGCCTTCTTGGCCTCTCCAAGTATGTTGAGATTTCCCTTATAGTCGATGTCGTAGTTTGTGACTGTGGCAGAACCTGTGGTGAGACCTACTGTAGTTATAACTGCATCACACCCGTCCATGGTCCCTTCAAGGGTCCTGGGATCTGTAACGTTTATAGCTTTGAATTCATATTTTCCTTCCAGTTCAGGAAGCTTGTTCTCCTTCAGATCAGCAGCAACGACTTCATGTCCTGCCTCAACAAGAGCCTTTAAAACATCAGTACCAAGATGCCCGAAAGCACCTGCAAGATATACTTTCATTATTTCTTCTTCTCCTTTGATCTCTTATCGTTTATCTCATCCATTTCCTTTGGCGTTATCTTCTTTACCCCATTGTCATTTGCCCATTTGATACAGCCCTTGAGTACTGTAGGAAGGAATATCCTTGGAACATTGACTATCTTTTCAAGGGCATCATCTGTAAACTCAACATCTGTTCCCAGCCTGTCGAGAGCATATCTTACTGATGCCACTGTAGTCTGTCTCATGGGCAGGAGCTCGGCTATCATCCTCCTCTTTTTGTGATACCAGAAATTCTTGGAATCCCTGTATCCGTAATCCACAGGAAGTGGCGGGAAATCCCTTCCCTTTACACCATTAATGATGGCATTGTAATACTTGTCCTTCATGAGTATATGATCTACTCTGAGCACAAAATGAGCTCCGTAAGGTGAAGTGATGCCGTTGAAATCATGATACTTCTCCAGTTCATAATGATCCTTGCCCTCTTCAAGCGGAAGATCATTTTCTGCACCGTCAAGGGTATCCATCCATGTGCATTCTATAGCCTGTATGGATTCTGCTATCACCTTTGGATACACATTATCCCTGTCCTTTTCCTGGCTAATGCCGTCTTCAAGGGTAAAGAGGAAATCCTTCATCTTTTCCTCGGGCTTATCCCCAGGCCATCCGAGCCTTACCATCTCCTTGAAATACTTTCTCTTGTCAGGAAGGAAGTTGATAACACATTTCTTATGCTTAATGATGTTCTGTGCAGTGTTTGATGAATTCCTGCATCCAAGGAGCATCGCATAGTAACCCTTTCCTGCAACGTAGAACGGCTGTACCAGTGAATACGGACCACATGTTGTCTTTCCGTCATCCGTAAGAGTGCTTATGAGCACTGTAGGCATCGGAAAGAACAGAGATGTCTGGTAGAAATTGTCTACTATCCTCAGATCTTTGAAACTGCTCATCTTTTACTTCTTTTTTACCTCTCAAATAACCTTTCGATCAATGCTTCGATATTTTCATAACTGATGATCTTATAAGATGCAGATGAAACTATGACCTCTGCGATAAGGGTCCTGATCTTAGTGTCATACTTGATCTCAAACTTCTCAGTCATGATATCCAAAAAAGAATTGATGTTGTCGATGACTATCTTGTGATAGTCCTTTACTATCTCTATTGGAGATGAACCAGTTGAATAGGCCCTGAAAAAGCCTCCGTACATGCTTGAGAACTTCTCCACTGCCTTGTATATCATGCAGACTCCCTCTTTTACAGAAGAAACTTCAGGAAGCTTGTCCTCAAGTTCCGCAGACATTGCATTCCAGTCCCTGATAAGTATGTTTGTTATTATCTGGACCTTGCTCTCAAAATAGTTATATATCGTTCCTGTAGCTATACCGGATCTGGTAGCCAGGTTCCTTATTGAAAACTCCGAATATCCTTCGTTTAGAAGGATGTCTCTTCCTACACTGATTATAGTGTCTCTTAAATTATCGATTATCTTTGGCATAGTTTTTCCCTTTCTTAATGAACGTTGTTCATTATGGTTTTAGAATAATATGCCGTGGAACATTTGTCAAAGGTTTTCGATAAAAATTTATTAAATAAAAGAAAAACCGGGCTGTAAGC
>CACZNR010000041.1 GCA_902782475.1 uncultured Eubacteriales bacterium | reverse complement strand
GCTTTGCTTTTACAGGAAGCTCATAGCCTACAGGAATTCCTCCGATGCTGTGAGATACGGAGATCAGAAACTCCTGTATACTGAAGATCCTGAGATATTTGCATATGAAAGGATACTGAAAAACAGTACAGTAACTGTGTACTGCAACTTTTCAAAGGATCGCAGGAACATAAGCGCCGGCGGTAAGGTGATCTTTTCTTCGCGGTATTCAAGCGTGGATACACTTGAACCGTACGGATACCTTGTGACAGAAAGCAGTGACCAGCAGACCCTGTAAGAAGTACTGGAAGCACACATAAAAAAGATACCTTTATTTGTATATGAACAGAACGGAATATGTTTTCAAACCTGTATCTGCAGGAATATAATTAATGTATACATCATATGTATAGGAGGATGAAAGGGGATATGAAATTATTTAAGAGGTTATTTGCACTGACACTGGTGCTTTGCCTTCTTTTTGTATCATGCGCAAAAAAGGATGATAAGAAGGATGAGCCAAAGTCTGAGCCGGTATCATCATCTGCTGAGCCAAGTTCAAAGATGGAACCGGAACCAAGTCCTGAACCTGAACCATCGGGAGCTGAGCTTTCAGAAAAGGCCATGGACAGTTTCCTAAAAAAGATATCACAGGGAAACTACACGATGGCGGCACCTAATTTTGTTACGACATCAGTGTTTAAGGATGAGCTTGTGTGGCTGCATTACGCAGAGAACATGTATGTCGATCTTGTATACATGTCTGTCAACAATGAGACTTTCCAGGCAAGGATAAACGACGGAAAACTTGCAGATGTCACTTATGTCGGTAATGGTAATGCACTGACAGCTGCATCTTCAAGACTTGTGAACACATGGCTGGATGCATCCGTTTCAGGCGGAAACATATTCAATGTATTCTACAATCAGGTGGATGCACCGCTGGACTTCGTCTCCCATGATGAGAACATAAAGAACACACTGCTTGCCTTTGCAGGATACGGGCCGCAGGCACTGAGGCTCATGGAAGATGTCCATCTGGTGCTTGACAGTGCAGATCCAAAGGAAGTCCATATCAAGGCAGTCATGAATGATGACGAGGTCGCACGTATGTTCTTTGATGACATCGACATAGTCATCACCTTCGATGATCCTGCAGACAATGAACTTGCCCGTGCATGGATGAAGGCACCTGTTTATCCTGACGCAAGGACAGAGTGGACAGATACTGACAAGTTCGTCTTCAATTCCGTGTTCATGACCAGCGAAGCAGAAGATGTGATCCCGTTCCCGGCATTTGCAAGCTATGCATTCAAGATGGATACAGAAAACTTCTGGGTGAACAACATGGTATATATGAATGATGCCCATGCCACGGAAAAGGATATGCAGGACTATGCATCATACCTTCTTGAAAAGGGATATAAGGAAGCAAAGGTCGCAGGGGATGACGGAGCAGGATACACTGTCTACAGAAAGGTCCTCAGGGAAGAGATGAATGCATATTCACAGGTAGAGCTTGAATATCAGAACGGTGTAAACATATATGGCAATGTCTTCTATGACAATCCAAAGTATTCTGATCTGGCATCCATTAACAAGAGGATAGAGGAGGTAGGTTTTCTGCCGCTCCCTGAAAACGACAATATCGTATCCATAAAGGGAGAAGACACCGCTTCAAAGATGACTGAATCATGGCTTTACTTCTATACTTATGAAGCCGGTCTCTATGTCGATATCGACTGCAAGGATCAGGGAGAACTCATTAAATACCTTGAATCATACATTGCATCCCTTGAAGAAAAGGGCTTCTATCCTGTATATGAAGGTGAGGACACACCAGCTTACTACAAGTCTCCAAATGAGATAATGAACTTCAGATATCACATCCAGGATGAGGATACCATAAATCTCCTGTTCAAGGCTGAAAAGAACATAGATGCCGTAGAGACAGCAGCAAGGATCAAGAAGGCAGGATATCCTGAGATCAAGCTCACGGATCCGACTGTGGCACGTGATATGGTGAAATTCAGACGTCACCGTTACGGCGACGACTTTGAGTTCGATCTGGTATTCGTGCAGTATTTTGCTACAGGAAAGGATGCTGACAGCTTCCTGGATGCCTATGCTGAAAAGCTTGAGGCCGCAGGATTTGAAAAGGTAAATCCGGAGGAAGCAGCAAGCATCAAGGAGATAGCTTTCCTGAACAGCGACAAGGATATGGTAGTTGCTCTTGACTATATCACCCAGGATGGTGGAAAAGTCATGGTAAGCTTTGAATTCAAGATCGAGAGAGACTGAAGCAGGGCATTAAAGTAAAAGATGGCAGGGACTTTCCATAAAAAGGAAGGTCCCTTTTCTATTATCCTCACTTCTGTGTTATAAGTCCCATGAAGGGTGATAAAATAATATTG
>CACZNR010000040.1 GCA_902782475.1 uncultured Eubacteriales bacterium | reverse complement strand
CTGTATATTCGAATGATGATTATCAGTTATCAGCGCTTATGAGAACTACCTGAGTTGTATAGAGCGTACCATCGCGCCAATACTGTACCTCTATGGTATCACCGGCTTTTTTCTTTGCGATGGCATTCTTTATTGTACTTTCTGAAACTACATCCGTACCGTTGACTTTTGTGATGATGTCATCTGCCTGAAGAGTACCGGTCTGAGTATTTACTGTCTGATACACATAATAACCTTTTGTAAGGCCATATCTTGCTGCCACAAGATCATCTAGGTAAACGCCAGAGATACCAAGCAGAGCACGGCCTGTGACCTTTCCGTTTGCTTTGAGGTCTTCTATGATAGGGATGGCTTCTTCAACTGTTATGGAGAATCCAAGCCCTTCATATCCACTTGCAACATACTTTGCAGAGTTGATGCCAACAAGCTGTCCCTTCATATTGACAAGAGCACCGCCAGAATTTCCTGGATTGATGGCAGCATCTGTCTGTATAGTATTCATAAGATAACCGTTATCTATCTGCAGAGGTCTGTCTTTAGCAGAAACGATACCAAGTGAAACTGAGCTTGAGAATTCATGTCCGCCAGGATTGCCTATAGCCATTACGAATTCCCCGACTTTGAGTTCGGAATAATCACCGATCTCCATAGGAGTAAGATCCGTGGCATCGATCTTTATAAGGGCAAGATCTGTATCTGCATCCGCACCTATGAGCTTTGCCTCGTATGTCGTTCCATCACTCAATACTACCATTATAAGGGAAGCATCCTTTATGACATGGTGGTTGGTTATTATGAATCCGTCACTTGAATAAATGACTCCGCTTCCTTCACCTGCAAGTACAGGCTGGGCACTTTCCTGCTGCTGCTGGAAAGAGAACGCAGCGTTGTTCCTGTAGACCTGTCTGTAATTCTGGATGCAGACAACGGAAGGAATGGCCTTTTCTGCGACTTCAGCTGTTGATAAAGAGCTTATATCAGAGTATTTTGGATCCGTATTATCCTCTATCTTGGTATCAGTTCCGGTATTGTCTGTATTCTCTGATTGTTCCGGCTCTTTTTCAGGGAGCACAGGTTCAGAAGACGGCTCACTGACCTCGCTTTTCTGTTCCGGTTCAGTCACTGTATATGCCGGTTCAGGAACAGTACTTGGCTCGATAGCTTTTCTGATATTGGTATTCAGTATATTGTAAAGTGCAAGGCCACCGGCAACGAATAATGCTATCAAAAGCACTATAAGAAGTGTCAGCAATACTGTCTTCAATGTATTGTTCCGTGGTCTCTGATCATAGTATTGATTCATATCACATACCTCCTTAATGTTCTGCTAAACTGTTTTCCAATAAGATATTATATTTCAATCCGATGAAAAGAAATCGGATAAAATGTTAATTATTATATCAGGGTCATTAAGACGGAGCATCTATATTTTTCATCGTACAGTATAGCCCCTATACCTTAACTGAAATTAAAATAACTGCTGTCGGAGAATGCAGCAGTTAATGTCTGGTGTCCTGAATGAACGGGAATCATTCTGAATATCTGAGAGAGTCAGAAAGACCTATGCGGTAAAGCCTTTCTGTCACTATCCATGGGAACGAAACAGGAACAATGGAGAGGAAAAGGACTGATCCGATAAAGACATATCTGAAACATTCTCTTAGATGAGAATAGTATTTCTGTATAAGGATATTCTCGATCAGATACATTCTGTCGATTATTGGTATCGTAAAAACAAATGTAAGAAGTACTGTTGCAAGACAATACAGAAACAGTTCAGTCATGGTGGCCCTTGTTATCATGGTCTTTTTAAGTCCCAGGGATCGGAAAATTCCAATAGACCGCTTTCTGGAAAGAAAATTCATATATATGATCATAAGAACAGAAAGTACAGAAGAAAGGCCGAATGTTCCAAGAAGGACATAAAGCAGAGACTGTATCATATTCATTATCTTCTGATGATCTTCTCTGGATTCCCTTTTGGAATGAAATCTGCTGTTATGGATACTTCTTGATACATCCAGCAGAGAATCACGTATCTCATAATATCTTTCGTCACTTATGCCTTCTTTAAAGTACAGCTCAACATCTGTTATGCCATGTATAAAATCATAATAACTGTTTACGGACTCAGGTATCAGGAGACATGGTCCAGTGAACTGAAGAAAGCTATTATCAGATGTATATCCATCAAATATGTAACATATCGGGAACCGGAATTCATGATATGACAGATCCTCGGCAGACAGTGCAGAGATATCAGGAGTATTATTATGATCAAATCTTGCAAAATGCAGCATGTCGCCGGGACGGAGGATATCATTATTGATCTCCTTCCCATCGAAATGTAGAGGAGGAAGTATAAGGGCAATGGAGTTTTCATCTTTCATCTTCTGTAAAGGAAGACCGGGATATGATGCAAGGAAATCATTTTCAAATCTTTCAGGTATGATCTGTACCTGAAGTTCTCCTATGCTGAAAAAATTTGACGGCATACCGGGGACATACTGTATATGATCCGTATCCCCTTCATAGGGATCGATCTGCAGGAGCTGTGTCCAGTAATAACTGGAGTTTTTGTCCATTATCATATTGCCATTGGAGAAATAGTGGATGCTTATATTTTCAAGTGAATCGTCGTAATCAAATAGATCATACACTTTATCAAGTGAGTAGATGTTTTCTGTATCACCATGAAGTTCAATACCTCTTATCATGGAAAACCCGTTTTTACCGGTGTTATTGATGTAAAGATCTGACCCGAATACATCATATTCATGTGTCATATCAGTAGAAACAAAGAAAAAAGCTATAATGGCAGTAAATATCATGGAAAGAGTGAATATGGCAGGGATCACCTTTTTGACATTGCCTGCAGAGAATATCCGGTATATGAAGAATGAGAGACTCCTTCGATAAACATATGATCGGGAAGTACGTTTTTCTGTTTTGATATGTTTCAGCTTTATGAATAACAAAAAGTTGACTGCAAGGAATATAACTGCAATTATAGCTGTCATGATGAATATGACATATCTGGCATGGAAAACAGCAATAATAGACAATATGCAAAAGACAGGCAGAGTGACCAAAATGAATTCGAGGTTTATCTTTCTGAAAATGTAGCTATTGGCAGTTCCAAGATATAAGTATTTCAGAAGGGTAGTTTTCCGGTCTTCGAGTATGATATTTATCGTGATAAATGAAGAAATTACAGTGGACATGAAGATCACCATCAGAATTATTCTTTTAAATGTGTCATATTCACTGAAAGCATCTCTGTAAATATCTTCATACAGAAAATAGTTTTCAGCATATCTGTCAGATGATAATTCCAGTGAAGAAATGAAATGGTTTACAGGAGACATCCAGAGATCCATATCTTCGCGGAAACGGATCATCATGTTTATCTTTCCCTCTGAATTTACAGTTATACAGGTAGGGTAATCGTTGTAGCCCTGGATCAGATTTCCTGAAGGAAGGTTCCACACAGAGCTGTAATTTGAAATGACTCCTGAAACAACAAACTCCTGGTCATTTCCTGAAACATCTGTCATTTTGATCCGGCTTCCCACCTTTGTTCCAGACGGAAAAACATAATCAAGAGTGTATTTTTCTACAGCTATCTCATTCTTATATTCAGGCCAATGACCTTCAAGGAGAGTCAGATGTCCCATATTTATAGATTCTTCACTGAAAGACCCAAGAGTAACAAGCTGTCTTATTCCTTCTATGGTATAAGGGCCATCAGTTGTAAATTGTGCAACATCCATATCCTGGCTTTCAATATATGATATCTCAGATTCACTGGGACTGAACAGAACAATATGAAAAGTTCCATAGCGATCCTCGTAGAATTCTGATATGGAATCCTTTATCCTTGAAAAAGTAAATTCATTGAAGATCAGAAGAATAAGACTCAAGGTGATGATAAAGACAAGTATCATGTATCTCTTTCTGTGATATCTAATGGAATCTAATATCATAAGTTAGTACCTCCTGTTATGGAAAGAGGCAGGATGACCCTGCCTCTAGTTTATTTGATGGATCCAAGTATCGTAAATGAGACACTGGGTCCAGACATGGATCTGTAGAAACCGGATTTTACAGATCCTCCGCCACATGTTTTGTCCTGAAGGAAGTAATGGAGATTCCCATCAATGGAAACATTTCCGGTAGTAGCAGATCCGAACTTCATTTCGCATGAAGCACTCTCGGTATTATTTACAAATTTTGCCATTCCATATGATTTGGTATGATCAATAGTTCCTGAAACAACACCTGTAAAATATTTTTCTTTATTTGAAGATGTCGTCGTACTGCTCCATGGATATGCTGTATTAAGTACTGCGGCTGAAACACTGCTGAAACATAATACAAGTATCAACAAAACAGATAAAACAGAAAAAAAACGATTCATTATGTCGTCCTCCTAATGATATATTTTTATTTTTGGCCGAGACCAAACTTAATTTATTGTGTTACTTCTATGACACCATCCTTCATGAAGTATGTATGGTCAGCAAACTTCAGGTGTTCGCTCTCGTGTGTCACCATTATGAGCATTGCTCCGTATTCCCTGCAGCTCTCTGCCAGCAGCTCCATTACTCTGTCCTTGTTCTCTTCATCCAGGTTTCCTGTTGGTTCGTCTGCAAATATGACCTTCGGTTCATTCATAAGGGCTCTTGCTATGGCTGCTCTCTGCTGTTCTCCCCCTGATAAT
>CACZNR010000039.1 GCA_902782475.1 uncultured Eubacteriales bacterium | reverse complement strand
TCCTAATGTAAAGCCTGTAAAGGCAGGGGATTTCTTTAAAAAGGCTCATGAGGATATTAAAAAGGCTGACCATGTTCCTGTATGGGACGGTGAGCTGTATCTTGAGTACCATAGGGGAACATATACTTCACAGGGACACAACAAAAGATGGAACAGGAAGATGGAATTCCTTCTTAAGAATACTGAAGGCATCTCTGCTCTCTCATACATACTTGGAAACAGTTACAGGAGCGAAGAGCTTTATAATGCATGGGAAGACATGCTGGAGCTCCAGTTCCATGACATAATCCCCGGTTCATCCATCAGGGAAGTCTACGAGGATTCCGATAAGATATACGAAAAGACTGACAGGGAAGTAAGGGACATCCTTCATGATTCCCTCAAGGGCCTTACTGAAGACGAGAAAGGCTATTTCACGGTCATAAACCCTGGCACATTCAACAGGAGCGGCCTTGTGTTCATACCGTTGAAGGGCGACTATAAGTTCATAGACGAAGAGGGAAACACCATGCTGTCCCAGAAGTCTGAGGAAGGATACTATGTATCAGTGGAATTAAAGCCGTTCTCATTCAAGAACATCATAGCCAAGTTCCATACTCCTTCAGTAAAGAGGGAAGTGTTTGAGTTTGACGGACAGACCCTTGAGACTCCGTTCTATACCATAAGGTTCGGAAGCGACGGATACATGGATTCCATCTATGACAAGGAGAACAGCAGGGAAGTCCTGAAGGGCAGGGGAAATGCACTGGAGGTCTACGAGGACAAGCCCATGAGCTTCGACAACTGGGACCTTGATTATTTCTATGCTGACAAGAAAGAATATGCAAAGCTCCTGGAAAGACCTGAAGTGCTTGAGAACGGCAAGCTCCTTATGAAGATCCTCTTCAGGTTCAGCTACAACAACTCCCATATCGATCAGATCATGACGGTATACAAGGAGAACAGAAGGATAGACTTCGATACATTCGTGGACTGGCACGAGGACCACAGGCTTTTGAAGGTATCATTCGATACTGACATAAGGACCACAAAGGCCACATATGACATACAGTACGGTCATGTGGAAAGACCTACACACTATAACACCAGCTGGGATCTTGCAAAGTTTGAGGTAGTGGGACACAAATGGGCGGATGTATCCGAACAGAACTATGGAGTGGCACTCTTAAACGACTGCAAGTACGGTTACGGCATAAAGGATTCGAAGATAACGCTGTCGCTTCTGAAGAGCGGAAAGTTCCCGGATACGGAGGCAGACATGGGAGAGCATGTATTTACATATTCTCTCTATCCTCACAGGGGAAATGTCATAGACGGCGGTGTCATAAAGGAAGGCGAAGCTTTGAACCAGAAACTGTTCTTCTATAAGGGCAGGAGCATACTGGACAAGAAGAGCCTCTTCAACATAGAAGGGGACGGAGTATATGTGGATGCCATCAAGAAGGCTGAGGACGACAGGGGCATAATTATAAGGATGCACGAATGCTATGGCGGCACGCAGGAAGTAAGGATATTCTCTGATTATGAGATCGAGGATTACTGTGAGACCAACATACTTGAGGAGCAGACGGGCCCGGTTATAAATAAAAGTGTTATCGAAAAGACCTTGAGACCTTTCGAGATCGTCACATATTTGGTACACTTAAAGTGAACGAATTGAATAACAAAGGAGGAATGAGGGGAATGTCAGATCTTAAAACAGCAATTGATTTTCTGAAGTCAGCAGGAACATACTATCTTGCAACATGTGAAGGGGACCAGCCAAGGGTGAGACCATTTGGAACAGCCCATGAATACAACGGAAAGCTGTATATACAGACCGGCAAGGTAAAGAATGTTTCAAAACAGCTTCACGAGGATCCAAAGGCAGAGATCTGTGCCTTCAAGGATGGAAAGTGGATCCGTATAGCAGGAAAGCTCGTTTCGGATGACTCCGTGGAAGCAAAGAAGTCCATGCTGGACGCATACCCTAATCTCAGAGGCATGTATGATGAGAATGATGACAACACCGAGGTCTTCTATTTTGACGGTGCTGAAGTCAGCATATCCTCATTCACAGAGCCGGAGATCAGATTCTGCATCTGATCCTGGCAAGGATCCGGAAAAGAGGCGCACGCCAGATCGTGCGCCTCTTTTGGTGGCGGGAACATTCTTAAGTTGCCTGACGGGCTTGAAGATAGAAAAACATCAGTATAAGGAGTACAATTAAACTGAAGTGTTGTGTGTACATAACGAACTTCAGTTTGTTTTTATATATCACCTTATGAATACGGAGAAAGGGAAGTCATATGGAGAATAAAAAAAGCAATACAATGGCCATAGCTATTGCAGGAACACTGATAATAGCCGTGATACTTATATTAAGTACCGTCTGGATGGGAAATGCGGCAAAAGAAGATAACGATGAAGCCGTAAAGACCGTCAGCCTTCTTTACCTTGATGAGCTTGCAGGAAGAAGGGAACAGGTCGTTGAAAATAACCTTAAGAACAGGATCAGGGATCTTCAGGTCGCAATAGGAATGATGGAAGCGGATGACTTAAGTGACAACCAGCATCTTCAGGCTTATCAGGCCAGGATGAAGAGACTTTACAATCTTGAAAAGTTTGCCTTCGTGGACAATCACGGAAGGATCTATACCTCCATGGGAAATCAGGACAATATAAGAGAATACAGCTTTGATTACAAGACCATCAGCGCTCCTGAGATCTCCATATTCAATATTGCAACGGATGACAAGAAGGTCATCATAGCGGTCCCTGTGGACATGCCTTTCATGGGGGTGCAGTTCAAGGTAGGTTTCATGGAGATAGACATGGACGAGATGCTCTCCGGCATATCCATGGACTCCAGTCCCGATGATGCAACGTTCTGTAACATTTATACCAGGAACGGTGTTGCCCTTTCAGACACCATCCTTGGCGGTCTTGCGCAGGAGGATAATCTGCTTGAGGCCATGAGCCATGCCCAGTTCGATAAAGGCTATTCCTATGAAGAGTTCATGCATGCATTTGTCAACGGAGAGGCAGGTGTGGCCTCATTTACATATGACGGCATAAAGGAGACCCTGAACTTCGTGCCTGTGGGTAATACGGACTGACTCCTTACATACCTCATAAGGGAAAGCGTCATAAGCGAGGAGATCTCGCCTATATCCGGAAAGATAATCAACAGGAGCATCGTGCAGTCCATAATAACCATGCTTGCAATGCTTCTCATGTTCGGCTTCATATACGGTGAGGTCAGGAGAAGTTCAAGATACCTTCTTGAAAGGGAGACTGCAGAGGCAGAGGTAAGAGGCAAGCAGGAAGAGCTTGAAAGGAGCATGATGCTTCAGAACAAACTGGAGGAACAGAGCCAGATACTTTCTGATGCCCTTGTGACAGCTGAGGAGGCCAGCAAGGCAAAGACGGCATTCCTCTCAAACATGTCCCATGAGATAAGGACACCTATGAATGCCATAATCGGCCTCGACAGCATTGCCTTAAATGACCCTGAGACTCCTGAAAAGACAAAGGGGTACCTGAGAGACATCGGAGCATCCGCAGACCATCTTCTTTCCCTTATAAATGACATACTTGACATGTCCAGGATAGAGTCAGGAAGGATGAGCATAAAGCATGAGGAATTCTCCTTCTCGAAGCTCATGGAAGCCATCAACACCATGTTCTCAGGTCAGGCTGCAGACAAGGGCCTTTCATATGAGAGCAGGTTAATCACAGATGTTGATGACTATTACATCGGCGATAACATGAAGCTCCGTCAGGTGCTCATAAACATACTTGGAAATGCAGTTAAATTCACTCCGGAAGGCGGAAAGGTGGAACTGCAGGTTAAAAAATTAGCACAGTACAGCGGAAGGACCACACTGGAATTCACTATCTCTGATACAGGAATAGGCATGAGTGAAGACTTCCTGCCGCACATATTCGATGCCTTTGCCCAGGAGGACAACTCCTCCACCAACAAATACGGAAGCTCCGGACTTGGCATGGCAATAACAAAGAACATCGTTGAGATGATGAACGGCAACATTGCCGTTGAAAGTGAAAAGGGCAAAGGTACCACTTTCACAGTCACAGTGACACTTGATGACTCACCAAGGACAGGATCCGAGGCAGCAGAGGAAGAGATCCGTCCTGAAGAGATGACGGTCCTCATAGTGGATGATGATCCTGTTGCATGCGAGCATGCAAGGATAATACTTGAAAAGGCGGGCATTGGCTCAGAGACCGTCATGTCAGGAGCCGAAGCCATAGAGGCGG
>CACZNR010000038.1 GCA_902782475.1 uncultured Eubacteriales bacterium | reverse complement strand
GCATCTCTTTGCTATGCTGTCCTCTTCCACCACCACGTTCTGCATCTGGGCACCAAGAGCCTGCTCTATGGCTTTCTCGTATTTTCCCGGTACCTCTATGAGCTCTGCCAGCGTTCCAAGTACACCCTGCCCTGAAGCGGGATCCTTTTGAAGTGCATTCATGAGGTTCCTTACGCCCTGTGAATAGCCCTCATATTCCTTCTGGAGACGTTTAAGAAACTCAGCTCTCGCTACATTCTTCTCGTGCTCAGTACGCTGATCCTGAAGTTCCCTTGAAAGTGCATTCTTTGAAGCCACTGCTTCATTGTAATCTCTCTGAAGCTCATCCTTCTTTTCCGTCAGTTCACTGTGGACCTCTTCTGATCCAAGGACCTTTTCTCTCAGCTTATCCGTCTCCTCCGAAAGTGAACCAAACTGTTCCCTCAGATATGCAAGCCTCTTTTCCAGTTCACTTATTCCTGTCTCACTTCCCTCCAGTCTTACCTGGGCTTCGGTCACAAGATTCTCAAGATTATGCTGTTTCCCGAGAAGGCCGATGTAGGAATCCCTTTTCTCCTCGAGTGAACCGGACAGATCGGCAATGGTCCTTGCAGTTTCAGCTGAAAGTTCAGTTTCCCTGGCGATCTTCTGCTCATTCTCAGCAAGGGCATTCAGTATGTCCGCAAGCTTTTCTTCATTCTCCTTTTTCTTTGTCTCGAGAAGGCCCTTCTTCTCCTCATATGAAGCAGTCTCAGCAAGGAGCCTCTCCTTTTCCCTTCCGAAGTTTGAAAGTCTTTCCTCTGTTATGCTCTTTTCAGAATTGAGCTGTTCAGCTGCCGTGCTCTGTTCATCATACTGTGCACGCAGCTCTGCGAGCTCTCCTTCTATCAGTGAAAGTCTCTCCTGGAGCCTTTCCGTCTCTTCCACGGAATTTCCGAATCTGTTCTTGTCCTGCCAGATTTCCCTGTCCAGCTCCTCCAGGTCACTTTTAAGCCTTTCTAGACGCCTCTCCACTCTTTCATGGTTTATGAGGAAGATGTTTATGTCAAGGAACCTCTGTCTTTCGAAGAGCTCCTGGTATTTCCTCGTCTTCTCTGCCTGCTCAGACAGAGGGCCTATCTGGGAATTGAGCTCCTCCAGTATGTCGCCTATCCTTACAATGTTATCCTGTGTACGGCGAAGCTTGGACTCCGCCTCTTCCTTTCTGGCGCGGAACCTCATGACACCGGCAGCTTCTTCAAATACCTTGCGTCTTGCTTCAGGCTTTGCTGAAAGTATCTCATCTATCTTTCCCTGACCGACTATGGAATACCCTTCACGTCCGACTCCGGTGTCCCTTACTACGTTAAGTATGTCCTTGAGTCTCACATTGGTTCCGTTGAGGAAGAAATCGCTTTCTCCTGAACGGTACATCTTACGGGTTATGACTATCTCGTTGTAATCGAGGTTGATCCTTCTGTCCTCATTGTTGAAATACAGGGAAACTTCACACATGGACTTCTGCTTCCTGTTCTGTGTGCCGCCAAAGATAAAATCCTCCATCCTGGTGCCACGGAGATTCCTGCTGTTCTGTTCTCCAAGCACCCATCTGATGGCATCTGCTATATTGCTCTTTCCGCTTCCGTTCGGACCAACTATGCCTGTAATGTCACCGTCAAGTACTATCTCAGTCCTGTCGGCAAATGATTTGAAGCCGTTGATCTCTATCTTTTCCAGTCTCAAGTATGATAACTCCTGTAAACATCTAAAAATACTATGAAATTATACCATATTTATTGCCGGCAATGAACCACATCCACAAAGCTTTGTGGCATAAAACCCGGGTATAATGATCCGGACGTAAAAAGAGGATGGACATCACTGTCCATCCTCTCAAACTATCGATAACTTCAAGAATTCAGGAATTCCTTCAGCATATCAGGAGACATAGCTCCCATAGTCTTGTTAACGATCCTTCCGTCTTTCATCAGGATGATCGTAGGAATGCTCATAACACGGAACTGCTGTGCCAGCTCTGGCTGTTCATCAACGTTGACCTTTCCGAATTTTATATCAGGCATCTCCTCTGCCACCGCCTCAAATGTCGGCGCAAACATACGGCATGGTCCACACCATTCAGCCCAGAAATCTATTACAACAGGTCTGTCAGACCTTATCACTTCGTCCTCAAAGTTATCTTTAGTAAAATGTATCATAACTTATCAGTCCCCCTTTCCATAATTCAATTTTACACAATCAATTATACACTATCCTTTCCATAAATGGAAGTGCATAAGCAAAGATCATCAGTAGCCGAATCCTCCCGCGATGAATCCCCATGAAGCATAGTTGTTTCCTCCACCGTCTCCTGAGGATCCCCCTTCAGTTTCGTATACAGGAGCTACAGCATCACTGGGGTCAAAGTCGATCTTATCCCCGAAAAAGTAGATACCTGCCGAAACAGCCATGAGAAGGATCCCTGCCACTATCAGTGCAATACCTCTTTTTGACATTTTGCATGCCCCCTTTCACTGATCTTCGATTATATTATATAACAAAACACCCTGCATGCGTCGCTGCAGGATGTTTATTCACAATATATCTATATATTACTGACCTAAATGTGATATTGAGTCATATTTACTTCACTTTAGGTCCATCAGGAAATTCCAGAAGCTCCTCAGTCTCTTCCGGTCCCAGAATGGCACTTACGATCCCCTCCACGTCGATACGCAGTATGGCATGGGGAGGCATGCCGTATTTTGATGCAGTCATAAGAAGTCCGTGTCTCTTCCATGCCTCTTCACCTGAAAGCCCAAGCTTTCCGAGCATTCTTTCCTGGATCAGGGGGTCACAGGACATCATACTGCCATACATCACAGGTCTTCCGTTAATGATGAGCTCAAATGAACGTGACCTCAGTTCATCAGCATCCCCTTCAAGATAAGGAGGATCATCGGAATCAGGCTCTGCAAACATGCAGGTATAAGCTGCATAAGTGTTCTCTCCCGGATCTTTACGGAACAGAGGAAGCTTTTCTATGAATACGGCTTCATCTGTTTCATGTGTTTTTCTGTCAGACATGGTGGTCAGATTCTTTCTTAAAAGCCCGAGGATCCTTCCGGCCTTCTTCTCATCATCCACGGCTATGAGAAAACAATCCCCGTCCTCTGCTCCCAGCCTTTGCTTCAGCTCATCCAGGAAGCCTTCCCTTACGAATCTTGAAAATGATGACAGGACTGAGTCCTCCCTGAAGCTGACATACTGGAAATTATATACATGTTCTTTTCTTGCCTCATCTGACAGATGGTCAAGTTCCTTTCTTGAAAGATGGACCCCCTTTGTCAGTATACCCCTTATGCTCTGGCCTCTGGATGCCGCATCTGAAAAGACCCTATAGCCACAGTGGGCAAGATCTTCACTGAGATCTTTTATCTTCATCTCGAAGAGATTGTCAGGCCTTCCTGTGCCGTAAGTACTCAGAGCCTCATCGTATGTCATAAAGGAAAATGCAAGTTCAGGACTTTTCTCCATGCATGCACTGCATACTGTATCTGCAAGCTTCCTGGAAAGCTCCATCATGAAAGACATGTCCGTAAAGCTCACGGCAAGCTGCAGTACAGTCATGGAAGTCATCTTCCCTGCATATGGGCTTTTTATCTCATAGCATCTGTCAAGTCCTCCTGCCATAAGGAGCTCACTGTACAGTGACGGCTGTTCTTCCTTATCCGGAGTATGCACTTCCAGGAAGCCTTCCCCGTCAAGCTCTTCCCGCAGTTTGCGAAGCACCCTGCTTTTAAGGATCAGCCTGTCCCTTACCGGACTGCGCCTCATGTCAAGGTATCTGTAGCGATAACGGAGCTCTTTTCTTGCATTTATCTCATCTTTTATGTCGAATGGCGGTGTGTTGGAAACAGAGAATACATGTATCTCCGTGGCCCTGATGAGCATATGTGAAAAAAAGGTTCCCCCGCTGCACTCATCTGCAGCCATGGGGATACCTTTTACTGCTACCACTGACTCCGGCCTCAGCTCTTCTGTCCGAAGACCTGCCATGGCTAGAGCATCATCAAAAACGACGTCAGCCCTCCCACTCCTGTCACGGATCACCATATGGATCACACCATCTGTACAGCTCCTGGAATCGACCCAGCCATTTAAGACCACAGTACTTCCTTCATCCTGCTTCCCAAGTTCAGCGCAGTAATGTGTCCTTTTCCATCCGTTCATAGAAGACATGACCTCTCAGCCTATGATGGAACTGATACTGTCCGAATCCAGAAGAGATACTTCAGTAACTGAACCGTCTGACATGTTCTTGAGATTTGCCTTGCCTTCCAATATCTCGTTATCACCAAGTGAAAGGGTATAGGCTGCACCCAGCTTGTTTGCAAACTTGGCCTGAGCCTTCATGCTCCTTATGGTATGGTCCATATCAGCGGATATGCCCTTTTCACGCAGGGAATAAACGAGTTCGAAGGCCTTCTTCCTTGCCTGTGCTCCCATGGTGCATACGAAGAGATCCGGTCCCTTGTACTGCGGGATCTCAGCCCCTGAAGCTTCCATGACCAGGAGAAGTCGCTCTATGCCCATTCCAAATCCTATGCCGCTCATGGACGGGCCTCCCAGCTCTTCCACCAGACCGTCATACCTTCCGCCGCCGCATACAGTTCCCTGTGCTCCGATGGAATTTGATATTATCTCAAACACTGTCTTTGTATAGTAATCCAGTCCCCTTACGATCTTGGGATTCACAGAATACTTTATCCCTATGGCCTCAAGGTATCCCTTGAGACTTTCAAAATGCTCTGAACATTCCTCACAGAGGAAATCAATTATCACAGGTGCCTCGGAAGCCACCTTCCTGCACCCTTCCTCCTTGCAGTCAAGTATCCTCAATGGGTTCCTGTCCAGTCTGTCAAGACAGTTGCGGCACAGTTCTCCCTTCCTGCTGTTGAAATATTCCTTAAGAGCACTGTTGTAAGCCGGTCTGCAGTTCCTGCATCCTATGGAATTGATATTGAGGGAAAGATCCTTTACTCCTACCCTCTTTAACACTGTATGTGCAAGGGATATGACCTCAGCATCTATGGAAGCATCGTTTGCACCGAATACCTCTACACCAAACTGATGGTGTTCCCTGAGCCTTCCTGCCTGAGGTGCTTCGTATCTGAATACAGGCGCTGAAAGATAATACATCTTTGTAGGCTGAGGTCCTGACACTATGCCGCTCTCTATGAAGCTCCTGACTGCCCCTGCAGTCCCCTCAGGACGAAGGGTTATGCTTCTTCCGCCTTTGTCTTCAAAAGTGTACATCTCCTTCTGGACCACATCCGTAGTCTCACCGACACCTCTTAAGAACAGTTCCGTATGCTCGAAGATAGGGGTCCTTATCTCCCTGTATCCGAACTCCCTCGTCGCATTCCTGATCTTATCCTCGACATACTGCCACTTATAGCTGTCCTGTATAGTAATGTCCTTTGTGCCTCTGGGTCCCTGTACGTTCATATTAGATTCCTTTTCATCATGAGATTTTTCTTAGAATTACAGGTATAGGATACCCCCAAAGTTGATTTTTGAAAAGTCTTTGCCAGCAGGTCCGCAGTACTTTATACTTATGATATCTGTAAAACATAAGGAGATATTCTAGATGAACGACAGCAGGATAAGGGATTTTGAGTTATTTACAGAAGGCCTCATGGAGTATTCCTCTTCAAGATGCCTTGCATTAAGAGCGGTCTCAAAGGATGGAAGGATCCTGTATGAAAACTATTACGGCTACCGGGATGAGGATAAAAGGCTCAGGCCTGACAGGGACACCATATTCGGCCTTGCATCAGTGACAAAGTCATTCACCGCCCTGTCTGTCATGAAGCTTCAGGAGGAAGGAAAGCTTTCGGTCGACGATGAGATAAGCTCATACGTCCCCTGTTTCAGGGATCCTTCCGGCATGCCCCCTGTGAGGATCAGGCACTTTCTTTCACATACAGGCGGATTCTTCCCCAAGTCCAGGATCCTTACAGAAAACGTGGCAGAAAGTCTCGGCATAAAGGACTCTCTGGAACACGAACTGATATATGACAAGGCTCTGCTTGACGAAGGCCTGAGGCTTGTGGCCACAAGGCTATCAGAGGATCACAGCAGGCTCGAAACACCGGGAAAACTGTTTTCATACTGCAATGACGGATTCGGCATACTCTCGGAGATCGTAAGGATAGCTTCCGGCTTTGATTCCTTTGCAGGATATGTTGAGAAGGAGATACTTGAGCCTCTCGGCATGAAACGCTCCACCATGTCCTTCATACGGCCGGCCCTGGACAGCAATGCAGCCGTGCTTTACACTGAAGAGAACGGCACCCTTACATGTGACAGGAATTATCTCAACGATGCCTTCGTGCTTAACGGCGGAGGAGCCATGAAATCCACCATCAGCGACCTTACGGAGTACCTTCTTATGTATCTTAACAGCGGAGCGTCAGGAAAAGGGATCAGGATCGCCGGAAAAAGCAGCATAGACGAGATGATGGTACCGCGTATATACGTTTCACCAGGAATCTCATACTGTTACGGACTTGAAGAAAGCACATATGGAGATGTACATTATATAGAACATGGAGGCAGCCTTCCGGGCGTATCGTCAGTGATCGCCTTCTCACCGGAAAGGGAGATAGGCATCACGGTGCTCTCAAACACTATGGGAGTTCCCGTATCTGCCGTGGCAAGGAAGCTGTTCTCTGTCCTAAGCGGTATAGATACGGACAGTAAGGGATATGAGAAGTCTTCATATTCAGACTATATCCTTAAGAATTCGGAAGGCATATATCATTCAGATGAAGGTGACACCGTGGAAGTGAGGAGAAATGGTGATTCGCTTCTTATCCTCCGAAACGGAAAACAGCAGGATCATATGAGCATATCACCTGTCTCAGGAATAATAGAGGGAAGATATACTGATACATTTTTCGAATTCATATCAGATGACAGAAGAGGCATATATGCCTTAAGGTTCGGAAGCAGGATATTCCCGCGTACACGAGCTTAAATGCAGATACATATGAAAAAAG
>CACZNR010000037.1 GCA_902782475.1 uncultured Eubacteriales bacterium | reverse complement strand
TTTATAAGGATGAAGATATCATCTGCACCTGATGATGCAAAGGAAGCATTCCAGTTCGTTCCCGGCATAATCGACCTTGATTTCAGTCAGTCATCTGAACAGGGCCTCTGGGACGTTATAATCAATATTGCAGATGAGACAAGTGATGATATAAGGGAGCAGGTATGGAACGCAGCAGCAGCTGCAGGCATACCTGTATATGAGATGAGGATGCTGCAGGTCTCACCTGAAGATCTGTACCTGCAGATGACGGGAAGGGATACAGCAGAATAATGATTTCTATAATCAGAAGAGAAATAAATGAATATAAGAAAAATACACTTCTGCTCATAGCTGCAGGAGTCATCATGCTGTATTCGGGACTGAAGTTCTGGGGAACATTGTACTCAAGGGAGATCAATAATGTTACCCAGGTCTACAGCAACAATACATTCATACTGCTGCTGTTCATACCGCTTCTTACCATGAGCAGCTTTGCAAAGGAAAAGGCTGACGGTACTGACAGGATATTGTTCTCGTCTTCCATGCCTATGAACAGGGTCGTCATAGGAAAGTTCCTGGCGGCATTTTTGGTATTTATGCTGTTCTCCTTTGTAAGCATGATAATACCATCCATATTGATGGTGTTTTACGGCAGATACTGGATCGAAGTGGTATTCCTTCTCATAGGACTGTTTATGCTTGGAAGCATAGTGTGTTCCTTTGGGATATTCCTTTCATCGCTGTCAACACATGAATACAGGGCATTCCTCGTGACGGTTGCAGGTCTTTTCGTCTGGTGGATGATGGATACACTCATGCCATACGTAGGCAATGCATTTGTAAAAGCTGTCTTCTATGTGGTTTCGATCTTCTCAAGATACAAGATATTTGAATATGGGGTTCTCTCATTTTCAACGCTCATCTATTTCGTATCTATCACAGCGGTATTTCTCATGATGAGTATCCAGTCTCTTCTTATCTGGAGGCAGAGAAGATGATGGGAAAGATAAAAGAACTGCTTGCCACAGTATTCAGGGAAAAGAAAACAAAGATCGATCTGGTGATCATACTTCTGACTGTAACACTGATACTCATAAACATCATATTCCCTACGATAGAGAATAGGTATTCCCTTGCAACAGACATCACTAGGAACAGGATATATTCACTTTCTGAAACCTCCAATCAGATACTTGCAAAGCTGGAAGAGAACGTATATGTATATTCCATCTGTACTCCTGGTCAGGAAGATACCAGACTTCAGGAACTGCTGAAGGAGTATTCATCCATGTCTTCACATCTTGTGGTCAGGGATAATATATACTCTCTGTCAGCCATGCCCGCAGACTTTACATATCCGAAGAACTCATCGAATGCCATCATGATAACTAATTCTGACGGCACTTATTCCAGGACCTTCACATATGAAGACATGTATATATATGATGAGGACGGCAATAAGACATCATCTGTGGCAGAGAACAAGATAACTGCTGCGATACAGGGTGTGGCGCAGAAGAATTTCGTCAACATACGATTCCTGAGCGGACACGGTGAGACTGGCATAAATGACATCGATACCTTTATCTCCATGCTGGATCTCAAGAACTATATAATAAGCACATATGATTTTTCAACCACGAACATAAAGCTGAATCCAAAAACGGATGTGCTCATAATAGTGTCGCCAAAAGCGGATCTTGAGCAGAATGAGTACGATTCCATCAGGGACTACATGAGCAATGGTGGCAGCATACTTGCCCTTATTGACAGGACAAGTTTCAATACAAAGCAGGGAGTACTGCAGAAGTACGCTTCACAGCTGCCTCTTTTCCAGCAGCTGTTTGAAAACTATTCCATGCAGGTCAATAATGATGTCATTGTATCTGACAGCAATGATGCCACCGGCATGAGGAAGACGGTCCTCAATGCTGTGGTAGTGAGACAGAACGAAGAAAATGAGATAGAGAGGAACGTCATACTCAATGAGGCTTCGTCCATCGATATCCTGGACAGATCCGGTACAGTAAGGGAACTTCTTGTATCAGGGGATGGATGCAATGCATATACTGTTGATGATAACATAGAGCAAAACATCGCAAAGCTTGGATCCGGCAAGGAATCGTATCTGGTAGGAGCAGTCTCAACACTGAAGGAATCAAGGATAATACTTATAACCGACTCCACATGCATCGGGGATGACATACTTCAGATAAATGGGAACTACAGCTTTTTCAATGATGTCATAAATGAGCTCGTTCCTGCAAATCAGCCGGTATATCTGGGAGGAAGGCCACTTGATAACATCAATGTAAAGAACAGGACAAAGACCATAAACAAGATATTCTCCTATATAGTCTTATTGCTTATCATAGCTGTCCCCCTATGGCTGATCTACTGTGGATTCAGAGGCGACAGCAGACGCAAGAGCAAGAGATGATACACATCATAAGCTTTCAGTTATGGATTCTAACGATTTAATATATGAGAAAATATGCAAAACTCTCTGTTCTGCATTTTTTTTCATAAAAAAGAGGTGACAGGAATGAAACCCAATCATGGAAAAGGGCTTCATATTCATTTTTTCAATTTCTTTATTCATAAATTGTACATAATTATTATGCAATTTTATATTCAAAATGTTGATAATGTTGATAATTTTACAGAGTTATCAACATTTTAAACCCATTTTAGGTGGGAAAAAGGCAGTATATTGTTGATAACTGTATTAACCAGTATCGATGCATGAAATGAATATTATGGTTGCAGAAAGCTAACTGAAAAATGAAATTATGCATCACGGGAAGTTGCATTTAGCATAGGTACCATAGCATAAATATGCACAATGATGAATATATATACAGTATTTAATTTTTGACCCGGATAATGTATGATAAAAATACGTAAACAGAAAGGATCACACTATGAAGATCATTGGTATAGATATCGGGAGCACGGGTATAAAATGTGCCATTATTGAAGATGGAAAGATAATGGATAAGAAGATAGTACCGACTCCTGAAAAGCTCGGTGGGCATGGGGGCGGACGTTTTGAGCTGGACCCATACAGGATCACCTCCATCGTAAAAACTCTTATTGATGACATGCTTAAGGAGAACGCTACACCTCAGGCCATCTGGATCGATACCCAGATGCATGGATCCGTCCTGTGTGATGCAACGGGAAAGGCAGTATCAGACTACATATCCTGGCAGGACAGGTTCGGAGAGCCTTATCTGGACGAGATCCATGAAATGATAGGCGAAGATGTTTCTGACCTTGGGACAAGATACAAGGCAGGGCTGTCCCTCGTCAGTCTCTATGCAAGAAGGGATCTTCTGAGTGATGAGTGCAGATACGTATATACTCTTGGTTCCTTTGTATTAAGGCAGATCGCCGACGAAGGAACATTCACATTTGCAACACATCCGACCATGTCTGCTTCTCTTGGCTTTTACAGTGTAAGCAGTGGAGCATGGGATATGGACAGGATAGGCAGGGTATTTGGTGATAAAAAGCTTGCACTGCCGTCGATAGTGCCCGAAGGAACCAAGCTGGCAAGCTATAAGGGGATCCCGGTATTTGGAGATGTAGGAGATCATCAGGCCGGTATACTTGGTACAGAAGGAGAACAGGAAAAGGCCGTTTTCATAACTCTCGGCACAGGAGGCATAGTAAGCAGACCAGTCAGTGACATGGTGTTTGGGGATTTTGAGACCAGACCATATTTTGATGGAGGGTATATACTTACAAAGACGGGCCAGATGGGAGGAAGAGACCTGGCTGTCATCGTGGGATTGTTCGAAGGGATAATAAAGGCATTCGGGGATGGATCCGTACCGGAGGATCTCTGGGATAAGCTGCTTAATGGGGAGATAGCATCCTCAGGACTTATGGTCGACCCTGATATCCATGAAGCTTCCGGTACCATAACTGGGATATCATCTGACAATTTCAGCTATCAGCAGATATTTGATTCTTCACTTGTAGGCATTGCAAAGGGACTCATCGGTACAGTCAACAGACTTGATGCATCAGATGAGAGTGAAGTGATCATCAATGGCGGCAAACTGGCACACAGTGATAAAGTCAGGCAGGCATTTAAAATGGTGACTGACAGGGAGATCAAGATTTCAGCTGTAAAGGATGAGGCATTGATCGGTCTTTACAGACTTGAGGACAGGAGAATAAACAGATGATACAGGAGATCTATCCACACAGATTTGACAACAGCTTCACGCTGAGGATGGCAGAAAAAACAGACCATGTACTCATATACAGAAATGATGATGTACTTCTCAAGGATACGGAGCAGGATATCATTCCTACATTTGAAGAACTGGGTATACCGGCAGAAGGGGCAGACTATCTGTACAGGATCGATGACATGTTTTTTTACACTTTGCCACCGGATGCATTTACAGCAGATAAAGGCGGCATCTCATACAGGGATGTCTCTGTATCCAGAACACTGGAAAGTTTTGAAGGCTTTGCCATAATAACAGGGAGAGAGATAGTCAGATTCTTTGAGACGAGAAGATTCTGCGGGAGATGCGGACACAGCATGCAACACAGTGACAGGGAAAGGGCAATGGTATGTGAAAACTGTGGGCAGACTGAGTATCCTAAGATCTCACCTGCCATAATAGTTGCCATCCATGACGGAGATGACCTGCTTATGATAAAAAGTGCAGGAAGGCCGAATTCAAGCTTTCATCTCATAGCAGGCTTCGTTGAGGTTGGAGAGACTTTCGAAGAGACCGTAAAGCGTGAAGCCATGGAAGAGGTCGGTGTCAAAGTAAAGAACGTAAAGTATTACAAGAGCCAGCCCTGGGCATTCTCAGATTCAGTCATGATAGGATTTACTGCGGAACTGGATGGGGAGAGACAGGAGTTCGTTATTCAGGAGAGCGAAGTGGGAGAAGCTGCATGGATAAACAGGAAAGATATTCCTGAAAGTTTCAACAGCATAAGCATAGGAAGTGAGATGATCTCAAACTTCAAACATGGCAGATCGTAAGCCAAGGAGGTAATATGGGTCCGGGACCTGGTGGAATGCGTGGAATGGGCAGGGGATATATGTCCGAAGAAGAAAAAGGACAGCTGCCAAAGATCGAAAAGGGCCTTGTAAAGAGGATATTTTCATATCTTAAACCTTATAAATGGAGCCTTATGCTGGTCATACTTAGCATACTGGTATCATCGGCACTTAAGATGCTGCCTTCCATATTTACAGGAAAGATAATCGATGAAGGTCTTATCAACAGGAATGTGAATGCCCTGATCTTCTATATCCTGATCTCCCTTGGCGTCACATTGCTGGGGAATCTCATTGGCATAGGGGAAAATTATCTTAATTCTTTCATCTCTCAGCATATAACCTATGACATTCGTAATCAGATGTATGCTCATCTTGAGATGATGCCGCAGAAATTCTATACGGCAAACAATCAGGGAGAGATCATAACCAGGATGACAAGTGATATAGATGGTGTCCAGAATGTCATATCATCTACATTCACAAGCATACTATCAAATGTGCTCACTCTGGTGATAGCACTGGTGGCAATGTTTCAGAAAAGCTGGGTCCTGGCACTTGTAGGGATAGCGGTGGTGCCGCTCTTCATAATCCCCACCAGAAAGGCCGGAGAGAACAGATGGAGCCTCACAAGAGAGGCCCAGAAGAGCAATGATGCCATCAACGGGATACTTAATGAGACCCTTTCAGTAAGCGGTCAGCTCCTGGTCAAGCTGTTCAACAAGGAAAAGTATGAATATGACAGGTATGAAAAAGCCAACAGGGATATGATAGATCTCAACATAAAGCAGAGCCTGGCCGGAAGATGGTTCATGATGGTCATGTCCACCTTTTCAAGCATAGGCCCGATGCTCATGTATTTTGTCGGAGGCCTTCTGATGATGAAATATGACTCATCACTGACCGTAGGTGACATATCTGTACTTGTGACCCTTCTTGGCAGGATGTACATGCCGGTGAACAGTCTTCTCAATATCCAGGT
>CACZNR010000036.1 GCA_902782475.1 uncultured Eubacteriales bacterium | reverse complement strand
TTCGGGTTTGAAAGACGTAAGTCTCACGGCTGTACAAACCATCATTTCTTAGGAATCCCATGACTTTTGTCGTGGGAGGATGTCAATGTCAGCTTACAAGTATCCTGTCTACTACAAGCTTTCTGAATTCAGGAGTCAACAGACAGAAGTATGCGGTAAAGCCTGTTACTCTCACGACAAGATCAGGATACAGACTTGGATCCTTATCAGCTTCCAGTATCTGTTCTGCATTGATTATATTGATATTTAGAAGAGTACCACCCTTGTCGAAAAGTGTAAGGATATAGTTGCATATCTTGTCTACGTTCTCGGTATCCCTTGCAAGCCCGGGGTCGAGCTCCAGTTGAACAGGGCATGTATTACCATATCCGCACTGGATGGCGCATATGGAATTCGTCATGGCTGTAAGAGCTCCGTCTTTCCTGAAACCAGGATGAGGATTTGCACCATGGTTTATGGGTTCCCCATCACGTCTTCCGTTAGGGGTCGCACCGACTGCCTTTCCGAACTGTATGGTATTTGACCAGGAGAACCAGCCTGGTATGAATTTAACAGGAGGACGAAGTTCATCCATCCTGTTTACATTTTCTGTAAGGGAATCGCTTATACGCACAGCCCACTTGTCTCCAAGTGTATTGCCACCGCCATATCTCTCGGATGAGGAGAGCATCATGCGGATATACTCACCTTCAGGTCCTTCGAAATTGTTTTTGACAGCTTCGTACATCTTTTCGATCGTGATGCGTTTTTCTTTCTCCACTCTCTGTTCAATGGCAGCAAATGAATCCGCCACAGTAGCTATGCCTGTGCCATCGATGCACATGTTATAGAACTGTGCTCCGCCATGTGACATATCAAGCCCCTTTTCAACAGGACCGTGTGATATCAGGTTAAGCATCAGTTCAGGTTCGTTCTTGTACTGGTTGTCAAGATGGAAGAGGATCCCTTCAGCAGTTGTCCTGACAGCGATCTTCAGATGCTTTTCGTATATTGAGAATAGCTCTTCGGTATCCTTGGGGCCATCTCCTTCCATCATCTCGTCAAGGGCTATCCTGAATATCTTTGCACAGTTGAGCTTAACACAGTCATTCAGTGTGTATTCAAGTCCCGGAAGACTCATCCAGTTGCATCCGACTGCGACTCTCTGCCTTGCAAGCTCAACAGGATATCCTTTTTTCATGAAACCTTCAGAAAGTGCCTTGTCTCCGGAGAATCTCGGCCATCCGTTTTTGTTTTTGAAAAGATAGTCAACTGATCTGTGCAGGAATTCCATATCCATGCCGTCATGTACTCTTACAGTAAGATTGCAAGTCGAATCCAGCCAGTCAGCAGCTTCCAGTATCAGATAACTGAATGGTGTCACCATGTCATGACCATCAGGAGAAAGACCACCCAGCTGATAATAGTGAGGATCGTTGAGAAGCAGGCAGGCTATATAGTATCTTGCTTCATCATCGGTCAGTATTCCTGCCTGTAGATCCCTTTCATAGTATGGCCTTAAGGTCTCGTCCAGCTGGCATCCTGCACCGTCACGGTTGTATTCCCTTGAGGCCATGTTGAACCAGCAGATCCACTGGCATGCCTCACGGAGGGTCTTTGGAGCACCTTCGATTATGTTTCTGTTACATATGAGCATCTGTTCCAGATTTTTCTTAAGGACCGGGTCCTGTTCTTCCAGGAGAGCCTTTTCGATCTCAAGGCAGGTATGCCTTATCCACTCCTGTATTCCCATGACTGTAAGTATCTCTGCATCATAGAAATCATCATGACCGGGGTTTATGCTCCTGTATTTAACAAGTTTTTTAATAAGCCCTCCGAATCCAAGTTCAAGGCCTATGCTGTAGTCACCACCGAAATGGGCATCTGCACCTATTCCAGGTACTATGCCGTATTTTTCTATGGCAGGTTTCAGATGGTCATATGACATGTCCGGGTTAAAGGTGTTTATCCCTGCGTCAAGTCTCATCCAGAGCATGCAGTTCATCCATCTGCATGCAAATGCGTCACAGGGGTCTATGTGTACAGGGTGTTCTGCCATGAGCTTGTAGAAATTCTGGCTCCAGCCCTGATATCCGTAAAAGGAACCATTTGGATGGTTTGGGATGGGTTCAAAATGAAAATCATCCGGTGGAGCTATGGCACCATAGTCGTCCCCGTCTGCGAAGGAACGGATCCCCTTTTTGTCTTTTGTATCTTCTATCTTTCTCTCCCGGAGAATGGCTACTCTTCCGCGATAACTTAGATCTGCTCCGATGGGAGTAGTATTTATCCTGTTTCTCATGTTGTTCCTCCTATCCTATACGCACACGGCTCATGTTCTTAAGAGCTGTTTCATAAAGAGCATTCATCCTTTCTTCATTAAGTGGCTTCTGTCCCTTAAAGTTGTCATGCATGTCCAGAGCAATATATTTTGATCCACCAAGAGGATTGAAGTTTAGAAGCTCATAGTAGAGGATGTTATCAAGAGTGCCTATGAAACGTGAGATATCACCGATATCATCGATGCTGTCATTTATTCCGGGGATGACAGGTGTACGGACGATCATGGGAACGCCTGTGGCAGAAAGAGCCTTTATATTGTCTATGATCCTTCTGTTGTCTGAACCTGTCCATTTCCTGTGCCTGTCTGCATCCCAGATCTTGAGATCGCATATGATAAGGTCGATATGCGGAAGAAGCGGCAGGATGGTATCATAATTTACGTTGAGATTGGTCTCAATGGCTGTTGAGATGCCATTTTGCTTCAAAGCCTTTAACAGCTCAAGGGCAAAGGGACCTTGCAGGAGGACTTCTCCTCCGGACAAGGTGACTCCGCCTTCGGACCTTATATATTGACATCCTCCCACGACTGTCATGGGATTCCTAAGAAATGATGGTTTGTACAGCCGTGAGACTTACGTCTTTCAAACCCGAATGGGCCCTCCGTGCCATACAGG
>CACZNR010000035.1 GCA_902782475.1 uncultured Eubacteriales bacterium | reverse complement strand
TATAAAAAGAGCCGGTCTTTTGACCAGCTCTTATGATCTTTAGTCAGAATTTACTGAGCAGAAGTCGTGTTTTTGAGAACGACGTCATGTGCTCCGCCTTCTACGATGCTTGTAGATGATACCAGTGTTATCTTGGCATTCTTCTGAAGCTCAGGAATCGTGATGGCTCCTACATTGCACATTGTGGATGATATCTTCTTGAGTGTCAGCTGAACATTGTCCTTAAGATGTCCTGCGTATGGTACATATGAATCAACGCCTTCCTCGAATGTAAGGGAATTGTTCTCTCCTGTATCATATCTCTGGAAGTTTCTGGCTCTGTTGGAACCTTCGCCCCAGTATTCCTTCATGTACTGTCCGTTGATGATGACTTTGTTTGTCGGGCTCTCATCAAATCTTGAGAAGTATCTTCCGAGCATGAGGAAGTCAGCTCCCATTGCAAGGGCAAGTGTCATATGGTAGTCATGAACGATACCACCGTCAGAACAGAGCGGAATGTAGATACCGGTCTCTTCAAAATATTTGTCTCTTTCCTTTGTAACTTCTATTACAGCGGTAGCCTGGCCACGGCCGATACCTTTTGTTTCACGGGTTATGCAGATGGATCCTCCGCCGATACCGATCTTTATGAAGTCTGCACCAGCGTCAGCAAGGAATCTGAATGCTTCGCCGTCAACGACGTTTCCTGCACCGATCTTTACTGTATCACCATATTTGTCTCTTACAAACTTAAGTACTCTTCTCTGCCATTCTGAATAGCCTTCTGATGAGTCGATGCATAAAACATCAACACCGGCTTCCACAAGAGCAGGGATCCTTTCCTCGTAGTCCCTTGTATTTACACCTGCACCAACCATGTATCTCTTGTGTGCATCCAAAAGCTCAAGGTTGTTCTCCTTATGGGAATCGTAGTCCTTTCTGAATACGAAGTACTTGAGATGCTGATCCTTGTCGATGATCGGCAGGGCATTAAGCTTATGATCCCAGATGATGTCATTGGCTTCCTTGAGAGTGGTATCTTCGTGTCCGCATACCAACTTTTCAAAAGGAGTCATGAATTCGGATACTTTAAGAGATGTATCCATCCTGCTTACGCGGTAATCTCTGCTGGTCACAAGGCCTAACAGCTTTCCGTTTGCTGTACCATCATCGGTTACGGCCATGGTTGAGTGTCCAAGCTTCTGCTTGAGTGCAAGGACATCCTTGAGTGTATTGTCAGGCTTGAGGTTTGAATCACTTATAACAAATCCAGCTTTGTAGCTCTTGACTCTCTTTACCATCTCAACCTGTGATTCGATAGGCTGTGATACGAATATGAAGGAAAGACCGCCTTCCTTTGCGAGAGCTATAGCCATATTATCATCAGATACTGCCTGCATTACGGCTGATACCATAGGTATATTCAGGTTTATGGCAGATTCTTCACCCTTTTTGAATTTCACTAGTGGTGTTTTGAGACTCACATTTGATGGAATGCAATGCTCGGAAGAGAATCCCGGTATGAGCAGATATTCACCAAATGTATGAGATGGTTCGCTATAATAATAAGCCATGTTTTTCTCCTATTCTTAATTTATTATATAAAAAATTATTTGTTAATATTATCCCAAACAGAGGGAGTTTTTGCAATTCCTTTATTGAGATATCCGCCTATAAAAGAGGATACCTGGGAGACTGTTATTACAGCATCCTTGTTATATTCACTTATGAGTTTTATGGCTTCCTTTGAACGCTTTCTCTTCAGAGTAAGCATAAGTACATATTTCTTGCTGTCATCTATTCCGTGACCATCAAGTATGGTGAGGCCAAAGCCGTTATCCCTGAGATAATTGGCGAGCTTGAGACTGTCATCTCCTGACGGGAGGAAGACTGAGATGGAGACAAGACCAAAGGCCAGTGCTTCATCCAGAAGCATACCGATGTATTTACCTGTAGCTGAAGCTGCCACCAGGAAAACGATCTTGATAGGGTCATCCTTGTATCCGATCATAACTGATGTGGTTATGAGGAGCCAGAGAACATATTCGATTATACCGATGAGTATTCCCGGAAGACGTATTCCCTTATTGATGAGGACCTGTGACAGTGTGCCAAGGCTTACCTCGACTATCTTGCCGAAAAAGATGAATAGATAGACAGCTACTGTCGTACCTGCTGTGAAGTTGGCGATCGCCTGGATGAATTCTCCCATGATTAGCTTCCTTTCAGAAAAGATTAACCTTATTGTAACCTTTGCATAAAGCATTTAAAACATGATTTGACGAAAGAAAGGTAATTATCTACAATAATCTAGATATATAGATTGGAGTGTAAGGGATTTGAGGATATTAGGTATCGACCCGGGCCTTGCCATCGTGGGTTATGGGGTCATAGATTATGATGGATACAACATGAAGCTCATCGATTACGGGGCTATAAATACTCCTGCAAAGATGTGGGTGCCTGAAAGGCTGGACATCATATTTGACAGCATGACTAAGCTCATGGAACGCTTCAGACCTGATGACATCGCATTCGAGGAGCTGTTCTTTCAGAACAACCAGAAGACCGCCATCGATGTGGCACAGGCAAGGGGCGTGTGTGTCATGGCTGCATACAGGCTCAACAACCATATCTTCGAATATACTCCTCTGCAGGTAAAGCAGGGAGTCACAGGGTATGGAAAGGCTGACAAAAAACAGGTACAGTTAATGGTAAAGACGATCCTGGGACTTTCAGACATACCAAAGCCCGATGATGCTGCGGATGCTGTTGCTGTTGCGATATGCCATTCACAGACCATCAATTACAGGAACATGAATAAATATTGATACAAGGAAGATAATATGTACGCATTTATATCAGGGACACTGGCTGCGACGACCCTCAGTTATGCAGTCATAGATAATGGAGGGATAGGTTACAAGATATTTGCCACCAAGAGATTTCTTGAGACCACTCCTGTAGGGGATGAAGTAAAGCTCTATACATATCTCATAGTAAGAGAGGATGAGTTCTCACTTTACGGCTTTGAGACCGAGGACGACCAGAGGATGTTCGAAAGACTCATCGGTGTATCAGGTGTAGGACCGAAGTCTGCACTTGGGATACTGTCCGAGATGGATGCATCACAGATAGCAAATGCCGTGGTATCGGGGGACAGGGGCTCATTTACAAAGGTCTCAGGTATAGGACCAAAGGCTGCGGAAAGGATAATCCTTGATCTCAAGGATAAGATAGATATCTCTGAGGTTGTGGGACAGACCGGAGGAAAGAATGATTCCAGGGGAGCAATGTCCGAAGCCATCGAGGCTCTTGTAAGCCTTGGCTACAGCAGGATGCAGGCTGTCAATGCGGTTAAGTCCGTATCGGCACTTGGAGATACGACGGAAGAGCTGGTGCTCTATGCCCTGAAGGCACTGGACAACAGATAACAGGAGGATCCATATGAGAGAAGACGCTGAAGACAGGATCGTTTCCAGTTTTATACAGGAAAATGAGAACATAGTGGAGACAAGGCTTAGACCTCGCACACTTGAAGAATACATAGGACAGACAAAGGTCAAGGAAAGGATGAAGATCTTCATAGGGGCTGCTAAGCAGAGACATGAAGCTCTTGATCACGTGCTCCTTTACGGACCTCCTGGCCTTGGAAAGACCACTCTTTCACACATCATAGCAAATGAGCTGGGAGTGAACATAAGGATCACTTCAGGACCTGCGATAGGGGCTTCGAAGGACCTTGCAGCAATACTTACAAATCTCAATGAAGGGGATGTGCTCTTCATAGATGAGATCCACAGGCTCAATGCCAGCGTGGAAGAGATACTCTATCCTGCAATGGAGGACTATGCCCTTGACATAATAATAGGAAAGGGCCCTGCAGCAAGGTCACTTAGAGTCGACCTTCCGAAATTCACGCTCATAGGAGCCACCACAAGAGCGGGCATGCTCACGAATCCTTTAAGGGACAGGTTCGGTATCATAGCAAGGCTTGAGATGTATACCGTAGATGAACTGGAGACCCTTGTAAACAGATCAGCTTCCATACTTGGCATAGACATTGACAAGGAAGGCGCAAGGGAAGTCTCAAGAAGGAGCAGGGGCACACCTAGGATAGCCAACAGGCTTTTAAGAAGAGTAAGGGACTATGCTGAATATCATGGCCATGAAAGGATAACGGAAGCTGTGGCCAGAGAAGCACTGGACATGCTGGAAGTGGACAGGCTTGGTCTCGACGGAGTGGACAGGAACCTTCTTCAGACTCTCATTGGAGTATTCAAGGGTGGTCCTGTGGGACTCGACACTCTTGCTGCTGCATCAGGAGAGGAAACGGCTACCATAGAAGATGTATACGAACCCTATCTCATGCAGATAGGATTCCTCATGAGGACACCAAGGGGCAGGATCGCAACAGAGCTTGCATACAAGCATCTTGGAATACCATTTGAAAGGGACAATGAGCAGGTGAAGCAGCTGGGCTTCTTTACTGACCTGCTGAATGATGATGAAAACAAGTGATTTTTATTATGATCTGCCGGAGGAGCTCATAGCGCAGACACCTGCGGAACCAAGGGACTCCTCAAGGCTGCTGGTATATGACAGGAAAGAAGACAGGATCGAACACAGGATATTTCATGACATAATCGACTACCTTGAACCTGGGGATGCTCTTATTATAAATGAGACAAGGGTACTTCCCGTAAGGCTCATGGGAACAAAGAGGGACGGTACGGCAAAGGTGGAATGCCTTCTTTTGAAGCGTGATCACCTGGACGTATGGGAAGCTCTGGTAAGACCTGCAAAAAGGCTCCGTGAAGGCACTTTCATAGATTTCGGACCTGACTTTTTCTGCGAGATCATTGAGAAAAGGGACGAAGGCATAGTGCTTGCAAAGTTCACATATGACGGAGTGTTTGAGAATTTCGTGGAGAGATACGGAAAGGCACCTCTTCCTCCATATATACACGATGAGGATCCTGACAAGGAAAGATACCAGACGGTATATGCAAAGACCAACGGATCGGCTGCTGCACCGACTGCGGGATTTCATTTTACGAAGGAGCTCCTTCAGAGGATCAAGGACAAGGGCATAGATATTATACCTGTGCTCCTGCATGTGGGACTTGGCACATTCCGCCCTGTAAAGGTGGATGATGTGACTGAGCATAAGATGCACAGCGAGTATTATGAAGTGAGCCAGGACAGTGCAGACAGGATAAACAGGGTAAGGGAGAACGGAGGCAGGATAATAGCTGTCGGAACGACTTCTGTCCGTACCCTTGAGAGCGTGGCAGATGAGAACGGGCATATGGTGGCCCAGAAGGGAAATACCGAGATATTCATATATCCGGGATACAGATTCAAATGCGTGGACGCCCTCATAACGAATTTCCATCTTCCTGAAAGCACCCTCATAATGCTGGTCTCAGCCCTCATAAACAGGGAAAAGACCCTGGAGATATACAGGGAAGCCGTAAGAGAAAGATACAGATTCTTCAGTTTCGGAGATGCAATGTTCATAAAATAAGTTCAAAGATCAGGGAAGCCTGATCTTTTCTTCTATTTATATGTAAAAAATACATTCGTTCATCATTCTGTTTCCTTGACATAAGATATCAAGTGAAATAAAATTTTAATTGAGATTTATGATTTTGTTAGCTTTTTTATACCACAACGACTGAAAAAGTATGATTTCTGTTTTTGCGTACAAAAAAAGCACATAAGGGGGATAATTGAATATGAAGAAAGAGCTCGTTCTTATCGGAGCCGGAAAGATCGGAAGAGGCTATATGACATATATAGCTGATAATGCCGGCTACAGGATCCATTACCTTGATGCCTATGATCCTTTAGTAAAAGGACTCAGGGAACAGGGCTATTACACCATGTTTGTCAATTCCTTTGTAAATGGAAAAAGGGACTGGACAAAACGTAAGATCACCAATTTTGATATCTTCTGCACACAGACTGAATATGAACAGTGCCTTGAGGTGCTTGCTACCGCAAATCTTGCCACCGCACAGATATATGCCGGAGCCATAGAGCCTATAGGAAAGATGGTGGCTGATGCCATCAAGCTGAGAGTAAAGAGGGGATTCAATGAGCCTCTTGATATAGCTTTCGTAGTCAATTTCCTCTACGGTGAAGATATGTGCAAGGAAGTATGCATGAAGAATCTTGATACCCAGGAAGAAAAAGATTATGCAGAAAAGTATGTCGGCTTCGTGGCAGGACTCGTAAAGGGCTATGGACCAACTCCTAGCGAAGCAATGCTGAAGGAAGATCCTTTTGCCATCTCGTGTTCTGACGCAGACAGTCTGCCTGTTGACGTTCTTCAGATGAAGGGTGAGCTCCCTACAGATATCAATTTCGTACCGGCACACTATGTAACGAATCTTGAGAAATACAAGATCTGGGCAGGAAACGTTTCACACTGCGCAATAGCATTCTTCGGAAAGCAGAGAGGCTATGAGAAGAAAGTGGACGCAGACCTGGACCCATATGTATATAAATGCCAGCTCATGTGCGCAAGGGAGTCCTTTACTTCACTGAAGAAGGAAGTCAAGGTACTGGACGAGGAGCTGCATGAACATCTGCCTCATCTCGGACCGCAGAGTGAGAGAGGCTTTGATCCTGACAGGGTAAACAGGGAAGACCCGGATACACTGAACAGGATAGGTGCCGATCCTATAAGGAAGCTTGGAAGGAACGACAGGATAATTGGGCCAGCCCTCGTAGCAATAAAGGGTGGAGAGATGCCTTTCTTCCTGGCAAGAGCTGCAGCAATGGGCTTCTATTTTATAAATCCTAATGACAAGTCAGCCTGCGAGCTTCAGGAATACATAAAGGAAAACGGAATAGAGAAGGCTATAGAGAAATACTGCGAACTGGATCTTAACGACAAGGCAGAATATAACCTCTATCAGCTGATACTTGGACATTACATCGAGATTAGCAGCAATGATGCTGTTGGATATGATTATTTCAGAATGAAATGATCGGTCATAAATGGAGGGGATAATTATGTTTAACGAACCTTGGAGATTAGTTCCGAACAGGATAAGAGGACAGGGTGGAAGAGAGATAGATAAATTCAGGGGAGTTTATCCACCTGTAGACGATGAGTCAGGATCAGAAGCCTGGATAGGCTCAGTTACTAGAGTAGGCAATCCGCCTGCAGACAAACCTAATTACGGATGCAGCGAAGTAATACTTCCGGATGGAAGAAGATGCTTCCTGTTCGAGGCAATAGAAGAGCATCCAGAAGAGATCCTTGGACCAAAGCACATGGCCCAGAACGGAACCGGACTTGGAATGCTCATCAAGTATCTTGATGCCCAGAGACAGTATGGACTTCAGTGCCATCCTACAAGGCCATGGGCAAAGAAGATGTGGGACAGCCCTTACGGCAAGGAAGAGTCCTGGTACTGCATAGGTACAAGAGATGATACAGCTGAACCTGCATACATACTTCTTGGATTCAAGGAAGGCGCTACAAGAGAAGAATGGGAAAAGTACTATCATGAAGGTAACCTCAAGGCTCTTGAGAACATGTGC
>CACZNR010000034.1 GCA_902782475.1 uncultured Eubacteriales bacterium | reverse complement strand
GTGCCTTTTAAGTTCAGGGGAGTCCTTGGGACATACATAAAGATGATGAGTTCTCAGATGTTCCTTTCCTTCATACCTGAATGCTTCCCTTCCCGGGATACCCAGATCCCCTTCATGCTCATAGCCTGCTCTTTCCAGAGCAGCTACAGCATCTTTAAGCACTGTGTTATCTTCGACCACAACATCGATATCTATGATGGGTTTTGCTGACAGACCTTCGACTGATGTGCTTCCTACATGTTCTATATCTATTGCAAGCTGCCCAAGAGCATCCTGAAGTTCCTGCTTTATCTTCAGGAAATCCTGTTTCCATCCTTCATCATACGGAAGGACTACGACATGTTTTGTGATCATCGAATGTTACCTCCGGAAAGCCGTCATCAGTCGTCCATCATGAGACGTATTATCTCCCTGTCTGTCTGCTGCATTCCAAGCCTTGCGAGCTTACCTACATTATCTATGGTGTTCTCAACACCCTTCTTGACTATCCCGTCACCGCCGAAAAACTGATTGCCGCTGTTATACATCTTAAGACCCAAAAGCCCCGCATCAACGGCCGATGCTATCTTTGCTGCACAGCTTGCCTTTGCTCCGTCACATATGGTACCTGAGATCATTGCCACGGAATTGACAACTGTATGGGCTATCTTGTCAAATCTGCCACCCTGAAGCCAAGCGATCCCTGCACCTGCTCCGCAGCCTGCACTGACGGCTCCGCAATACGCACTCAGTCTTCCGATGCCTGTCTTTAAATGTATCGTCACGAGATTCGATACACACAGTGCCCTTAAAAGCTCATCATGACTGCTCTTTACATGATCAGCATAAACTATCACAGGTACGCTCGAAGTGATGCCCTGGTTCCCGCTGCCACTGTTTATTACTACAGGCATCTCACAACCGTTCATCCTTGCATCGCTGGCTGCAGCTGCATATGCCCTTATCCTGTAATTTATGTCATCCTCATGGCCTTCAAGAAGACTGCTTCCGATATTTGCTCCATAGTCATTAGCAAGTCCTTCCTCTGCTATGGCCATATTGAAAGATATCTGCCTTTCAAGTATCTCCCTTACATCATCAGGGTCCACGGTCTCTGCAAAATCCACTATCCCTTCTATGGTGAGATCTGATCTGTCCGTCATTCCGTCATCGGATGACTCTGCTATCTCCTTTTCAAAGATCACGTTATCATCTTTTTTTATCAGGACTATGTTGGTATGATTCCCGGTTATACGCACTACAGCGCTTTCCTGCCCTTTTCTTGCAGTTATGCGTATGTCGAATATATGCCCTTCATCAAGATAAGCGACTTCTATCCCGGCAGTATTCCTGTAATCCTCTATGTCTCTTACCTGCTCTTCACTGATGCCCGAGAGCACTTCCAGTTCTGCCTCTTCATTGCCGGCTACGATCCCTGCAGCAACGGCAGTCTGGATCCCTCTTCCTCCTCCTGTATGAGGCACAACGACACTTTTGACATTCTTGATGATGTTCCCGCTGACTTCTGCAGTCACGCTTTGCGGCATGCTTCCAAGCACTGCCCTTGCCTTTGCAGATGCATATGCCAGTGATATGGGCTCAGTACATCCCATAGCCGGCTGAAGCTCCTCCCTCAGTATCGAAATGTATTTTTCATATCTTGGGTCTTTCCTGTCCATAGATCCCTCCAAAAAGGTATTAAGCTGCTTTAAACAGATCACATAACTGCATTATAATCCATATCCGGTTACTTTTCTATGAGATATGTTTCTCTCATACGTCTCATATATTGATGTTTACAGGATATGGAACTTATCAGGAATGTATGTAGAGCTTAATGAGTTAAAGGAAAGTGAAGGTGTTTAACCAAAGGGGGCATTCCCTTTCGAGAATGCCCTTGGTACAAAAAACAAATGACAAACACAATTAAGGTTCATCAAGAGGATTATACAACAATGAATGTTTATACACAAGACGATTTGAAAATCACCAAAGCTGATATAGATGATATTCAGAAAAGAAGTCCTGCTATGGAGAAGATTGACTTCGACAAATGGATTGCTTTTGCTTTTCTATGAGATACATCTCTCCCATACGTTTCAGAAGAGCAACTCATGCAAAAACAGGGTCCGGCAAAATCCTGCGGAACCCGTTTCAACAAATGCACAAATCAGATGTCAGACAAAGACATATCCTGCATCTTCAAGCACTTTAACAGCCTTTGTGATATCCCGTTCCTTGACGAGTATGTAGTCAGTATTGAAAGTCGATACGGCAAAGATCCCGATCCTGTTCTCCGCCAATACTGCAGATATGCGTGAAAGTATCCCTATGAGGGAAAAATCAAGCTTTCCCTGTATCCTGAAGCCTCTCCATCCATCATCTCTTTCTGTCGTTTCTGCAGGTACGGAAGTCCTGGGACAGACGAGGGATATCTCTTCATCCGTTTTCCCGATAAAGAAAAAGTCTGTTCCAAGGTCTATATCATTTATGCTTCTGACTTTGCAGACACTGAGTTCTGCATCCAGTAATTTAAGTTCCATGGATATCATCTCCTGTCATCTCATGTTAAATTCATAAAAGGATACGCTTTTTCATGAGCCATGATTGTAACGCTTCCCCATCCTCTGCCCTGTACCATGGTTGGCCTTTTTGAGTTTTGAAAAAGTGACCAGCCAGTAATCCTTTCCGAAAAGTATCACCTCAGGTATTATGCACATTATGATGGCGGCATAAATGTCTGCGAATGAATGCTGTTTTACGAAACATATGGATATGCATATTAGGAAAACAAAGATATACAGCATGACCTTCTGCCATTTTTTAAGATGCTCGTCCTTAAGGCCTACAGAAAGTATCGCTATGGAATAGCCCACGTGAAGTGAGGGAAATACTCCGGTAGGTGTGTCAAAGGCATATATGAATCCCAGTATCCTTGTGAATATATTGTCTCTTTCAAATGCTGCAGGTCTCAGGTGCTGTATGCTCGGATAGAATATGTAGCACAGCATGGCCAGTGCCTGTGTCAGCATTATATATGTCTGGAGCTTTTTGAATCTCGGAACATCATAGAAGAATGTGTATGCCAGGGACCCTATCACCAGGGCATACCAGGCTACATAGAAGATGAGGAAATACTCATTGAATGGAATGAGATCGTCCATGAAGGAATGTATCGGATGACAGTTCTCATAAGGAATGAGCTTTTCAGTCAGAAAGTACATGGCAAAATAGACCGGCCAGCCTATGAGCAGCAGTGCATGTGAAAAACGTGGATCAGTTATCTTCTTCAGGGAAAACCCACTGTAATCATATGCCTGTCTTTTCATCATATACCTCCAGCGGTGTGTTTTTTGGATAATCCTTTTTACTGACATTCAGAAAAGGTACAACGATATGCCGTGGCATTGACAGTGCCATCCGGGTTATGGAATCCTGAAGAAGACCGGTTATCCTTTTCCTTTCATCATCAAGGACTGCCTCGTGGTCATACTGTACAGGTTCTCCAAATCTTATCCTGTCCAGGTCAGGGCATATATACATAGGAACGAATCTCAGTTCCTTTCCGCTTTCTCTGTACCAGAATCTTGCTATGTCCACAAAATTCTCATGGAACCCATTCAGGATATTGTTATGTTTTTCTGAATTCTCGGGAAAGATCACCACATCATACCCTTCCCTGAGTCTGTGAAGAGTATCCCTTACGGTGTCAATTATCCGCTTGTCACGATAAACGGCAATGGTATGGGAATTTTTGAATATGAGTTCACAAAGAGGGCCTATGGCCTTTGAAAGGATCCTGTAGAACCATCTTATGTATCCAGGTTTACCTGACCAGAAGTCATTGAAGGAATATTCAGGCGCTTCTTTCCTGTCCATCATCTCATGTACACACCAGATATAGTTGTCCCTTGGCATGAACATCTCACCTGCCACAGGACCATACATCTGAGTATGATTACCGACTATGATGACAGGATCTCCGGACACATTTTCTTCACCCTCGAGCTCATAGTCAGGGGAAACAGCCCTTACTATCCTGTAAAGTATCCTGTACAAAAATGGCTTCTTCTTTTCTTCTTTTATGACCTTTTCCATTATTCCTTTCCTTTGACCGCAGGATCCTATCCCATGGTCCCATTCAAACACTGATTATATCATAAACCGGTTAACTTTTTATATAACCTGAGCCTCAGGGAAAAGCTTCCCATCCATGTTTTCCCTTCAGACATTTTGGATATATAATGGATATGAGATATGAGATGAAGGAGGATAAACATGTTTTTTTCCATCGAACCTTTTATAGAATCAGTCAGGAAGCAGGAACTCAATGTTGAAGGCATTATAGTCTGGCAGGACGGACAGTTCCTTTCACACCATCAGTTCGTGCCCGAAGTAAGGAGAAATCAGTTCTCAGTCACAAAGAGCTGGCTCTCCTGCGGTATCGGCATTGCCATTGAGGAAGGTCTTCTCTCCCTTGAAGACAGACCAGTGGATTATTTTCCTGAAAGCATGCCGGAACATATAAATGAGAATCTTGCAGAATTAAGGCTCAAGGATCTTCTGTGCATGGCTCCGGGACAGGACCAGAGCTACCTTATGGGTGACAATGTCCCGGAAAGTGATTTCCTGGGATACAGTTT
>CACZNR010000033.1 GCA_902782475.1 uncultured Eubacteriales bacterium | reverse complement strand
TGATGTATATTTCTAAACTAACGCATGGATCATATGGAATGCTATACTAGCTATAAAAGATAAGGATCTGATGTTAACAGATTTCTATTGGTATTGATGTCTGAGAGGATATATATGCAAATATTAGCGATAATGATAGGTATTCAGGGAAGTGGTAAAAGCACATTCTGCAAAACATGTCTATCAAAGTATGAAAGGGTCAGTCTTGATGACCTGCATACAAGAAATAAGGAAAAGACAGCTTTGGATATTGCTTTTGAAAAGAACTGCAATATTGTGATAGACAATACAAATCCTAAAATTGATGACAGGAAGAAATATATAAAAATGGGTATTGACCATGGCTATAGGATCGTTGGGTATTTTATGCAGTCTCAGATTCGGGAATGTATAGAACGAAACAGTCTTAGAACAGGAAAAGCCCGGATACCAAATACTGCAATTGCTGCAACATCAAACAAATTGCAGATGCCATCGAAAGAGGAAGGCTTCCATGAACTATATTATGTAAGTATTACTGAGGATGGTTTTAACATAGATGAATGGAGGGAATAAAGATGATATTTGAAGAACTTGATAAGAAAATGAGAATATATGAAGAATCTCTTGACCAGAGCATTCTGCCTGATTTATATATGGCAGCTCGTCTTGATGGGAGAAGTTTTACAAGACTGACAAAGGAGATCTGCCAGTTCGAGGCACCTTTTGATATTAGATTCAGGGACCTGATGATTCAGACAACAAAAGCCCTTATGGAATGTGGATTCCGTATAGTTTATGGATTTACAGAAAGTGATGAAATATCTCTTCTGTTTTCTCCTGATGACAATACATTTGGCAGAAAGGTGAGAAAAATTAATTCTACTTTGGCAGGTGAAGCTAGTGCAGCTTTTTCGTTAGGACTTGGAAGGAGCGCTACTTTTGATTGCCGTGTGATTCCTCTGCCTACAATAGATAGGGTTGTGGACTATTTCAGATGGAGACAGGAAGATGCTCACAGGAATTCTTTAAATGCTCATTGCTATTGGGTATTGAGAAAAGAAGGTATGTCAATTCAAACCGCTACAAATGAACTGGAGGGAAAAAGCGTAAGCTATAAGAATGAACTGCTATTCTCTCGAGGTATCAATTATGATAAGCTTCCTGCATGGCAAAAACGTGGGATAGGTCTCTGGAAAGAAAATTATGAAAAAGAAGGTTATGACCCTATTAAAAACATCAGTGTAAAGGCGGTAAGGACTCGCACTGCTGTCTGTGAGGATCTTCCTATGGGAGATGAATATGCAGATATGATCCGTAGTTTTCTGATATGAAGGTATCATGCTGAAGAAATACTCGTCATCCCTGTATCCGTAACCGACCCTTTTAATGACCTTAGTCTTGTTGTTAAGACCTTCAAGTTTACCGATACTGATCGGATAGGAGGCATGGGATATGAGGCCTTCTATCCGTTTTTCCTTAATGCGGGCACATTTCTCCAGCTGGGGTATACCGCTGGTCTATGCTCCTTTTTCAATACCTATTCATCCTAAAGATTCCGTGAAGAACCAAATAATATTGTGTAAGTCAGTTCGCACATTATTTTCCGTGTTTCAGATATATATTGTCCTATATCATTACGGTATAAAGATAATATAAATGTTTAGATAGTAATGTCGACAGATAATAGCTGGTCGATTCTACTCAGTGATTTAAGAGGTTTAGAATATGTGTAATTTAGATTTGATAAAAGAACTGTATGAGATGTGTGCCGATGAATCCTTTGATATTGGAAGGGCTATTGAACTAATTAATGATATTGATGTAAACAGACCATTACAGTTCTATTCATCAGGAGAAGATCTAACATTTTTGGAACCTGAAGAAAAGATCGACCCGGAAAAGGAGATAGAATGGAGTACTTTTCTAACTAGTGCTTCAGAACATCTGAATTATGCCATGTGTAAGTTTTTGCTTGATAAAGGTGCAGATCCTAATTACGAGGATAGCAATGTAGAGCCGTTAATGAGCCATTTGAGATATTTAGGTTATTATTCGGATTGTGATACCGAAGATGAATATCAGGAATTGATATATAAACAGTTAAACATTGTTCGGTTACTTTTAGAGTATGGAGCGAACCCTAATCAGTATATAGATCATTCTGTTTATGGCAAACACACCAATATGATAGATGCATTATTATTAGCTATCGATCTTATAGGAAGGGAGTCGGATGTTAGCTATCTAAAGAGGTTTTTGATATATATCGTCGCTTATGGAGCTGATTATGATGATGGTAGAAAAATCGATTTCCTATATACTCTTGATAAAGATAATTTGAACCAATATGATGCTAAATTTGTAAAAGAAGGGGACTATTGGTTTCCAGTTATAACTGATAAAGATGAAAAAATTGTGGCATGGCTCTGATACTCGTAAGGGTTTAAGAGATAAAAGTATTTGAGATGGGGAAGTATCTAAAATCAACATTATTACAATCTGAGAGTATGGTAACTGTTAATATTTAGCATATTGATATGTTAAGATGATTACAAATCGGCATATGCTGATGGTCTGGACAATTGCAGTCTTGTTCTTGTCAGCATGTAGCCGATTTTTATCTTATAAATGAATATGCCTGAAGAAATGCATATATATAAATATATAAGAAGGAAAAAGCTATAATCATATTTCAGTCAACTGCATTAAAACAGAATAATAAAAGATCCGGAACATTTCCTACAATCTGTTTCGGATCCCCTTTATAGTTTTTGCATTTTATCCGTTCTTTATTTCAGTTCCTGCTATCATTGCGATCACTGCCAGCATCATTATTGCTATTAAAATTGCTAGAACCTTTTTCATCTTTAATTCCTCTCTTTATTTGGTTTTTGTTGTTGTTTTTCTTTCTGACTATATGATACAGAGAGGAAAGTCTAAAGAACCGTCACAAATATTTTCTGAAAAACAGTTGATAAACGTCATCACGCTCTTGCCTTCGTGCATAGGACATATGTCTGTTATAATATGTACTGTAATATACTACGGAGACATAAATATGAAGAAAGTCGCAGTTATAGGTGGAGGTGCATCAGGTCTCATGGCAGCACTGTCTGCATCAGAGCTTTATGACACAGTCATCTTTGAAAAGAACGAACGTGTGGGAAGAAAGCTCATGCAGACGGGAAACGGAAGGTGCAATCTGACAAATGATGACATTACGGATCTTCACTACTTTGGAAACAGCTTCGTTAACGGAGCCTTCTCCAGATTCAGTAAGGATGACACGTTGAGATTCATGATGGACCTTGGGCTCATGGCTAAAAGGGAATACGGCGGAAGATACTATGCATACAGCGGACAGGCAGGAAGCGTTGTGGATGCACTGAGGTTTGCTGCGACTAAAAAAGCAATTGATATCAGAACAGGTGTCAGAGTAACTGGGATCGCAAAACACGGAGATGTATTTACTGTAAAGACTTCTGATACAGAAGAGGCTTTTGACTTTGTCATAGTGTGCTGCGGAGGTCCTGCTGCAGAAAAGCTTGGTGGAACATATGATGGTATCGACATATTGAGATCCTTCGGACACAGCATAAATGACCCTAAGCCTGCTCTTGTACCATTGACAACAGATAACAGATATACAAGGATGCTCAAAGGTGTAAGGGTACAGGGGAAAGCTTCCCTCAAGTCCAAAAGCAGAGGGGTCATAAGGGACGCTGAAGGAGACATACTCTTTACAGACTATGGTCTTTCAGGACCGGCAATAATGGATGTCTCAAGATTTGTGGATATAAAGGAAGATCCGTATGTAAGCCTTGACCACATGCCTGAGATCTCTGAAGAGGAGCTTATCTCACGTCTTGAAAGGATGAAGGACATAAGGGACAGTGCAGGAGACCTGTTTCTTGGTCTCATACATAACAAGCTGTCCATCGTCATGGCAAAATACTGCGGTATAGAACCTTCACTTCCTTCAGATGAACTTACAGATAAAGACATAAGAAAGCTTGCAAGGGCAGTAAAAGGCATGTCCTTCAGTGTAAAGGGTACTACCGGTTTTGCAAATGCACAGACTTCATCCGGTGGTGCAAGTACGAACGGATTCGACAGTCTCACACTTGAGAGCAGGATCGTAAAAGGACTGTTTGCAGCAGGTGAAGTCCTTGATGTGGATGGCGAGTGTGGTGGCTTCAATCTTCAGTGGGCGTGGTCCAGTGGATATGTAGCCGGCAGGTGTGGAAAATGATAGAACTTAGAGAGATAAAGGTCCCTTATGACGCTCCAAAGGAAGCCCTTCCTGCAGAAGCGGCAAAGCGTCTTGGAAAGAGGCCTGGTGATATAAAGGATATAAAGATACTGAAGAGAGCTCTTGATGCCCGCCGTGGCAGGAGAGAAGTTTCATATGTCTATAATCTTGGCGT
>CACZNR010000032.1 GCA_902782475.1 uncultured Eubacteriales bacterium | reverse complement strand
GAATCCTTGCCTTCATACCTGATCTTAGGTATATTCTTGAAAATCTCTCCCATAAAGCCCTCCGTTATTTATTGTCTGTTGAAAAAGCCCTTGAGTGCAGGATAGAGCTGTCTGAATTCAGAGTATCTCTCATCATAGAGCTCCACCAGTTCCTTTTCAGGCTTTACGATATCCTTTATCTTCACGAATCTGTCTGCACATTCCTCTACGGAACCATAGGCTCCGTTTCCTACCATTGCAAGCATTGCTCCGCCGTATCCCGGTCCCTCTTCTATGGAAGGCACCATGATATCCATGTCGAGGACATTTGCAAATATCTTTCTCCACAGAGGTGACTTTGCGCCTCCTCCGCAGATATAGCTCTTCTTTATGTGTATGCCAAGATCCCTTGCTATCTCTATGCTGTCCCTTATGGCAAATGCAACGCCTTCAAGGACTGCGAGCATCATGTCTGACCTGTCATTGTTCATGCTCATGCCTATGAATGCTCCCCTGGCGTTCACATCGTTCATGGGGCTCCTCTCTCCCATTAGATAAGGGAGGAAGAATATGTTGTTGTGTCCCAGCTTTTCAGGTGTTATGAGGCTCTGTTCGGCATTGTAGTCGGATGTTTTGAGCACTTCCTGGCAGAACCACTTGTTGCATGATGCAGCTGACAGCACCACTCCCATGAGATGGTACTTTCCGTTTGCATGGGCAAAGGAATGAAGTGCATTGAACCTGTCCACCTTGAAATCGTCGTTGGAGATGAATACCGTTCCCGATGTTCCAAGGGAGATGTTGCAGAGCCCGTCAAATACAGTTCCCGTACCCACTGCAGCGGCTGCATTGTCTCCTGCTCCTGCCACTACCTTCACGTCATCCCTGAGGCCAAACCTTTCTGCCATCTCCCTTTTGAGATTGCCCACCACTTCGTAGCTCTCAAAGAGTTCCGGCATCACATCCTCTGTTATGCCGCAGATATCAAGCATCTCCTGTGACCATTTCCTGTTCTTCACATCAAGACAGAGTATGCCGCTGGCATCAGAATAATCGCAGCTGTGGATCCCTGTAAAGAGGAAGTTTATGTAGTCCTTTGGAAGCATGATCTTCCTTATCCTTGCAAAATTCTCAGGTTCATTCTCCCTCATCCAGAGGATCTTCGGTGCAGTGAATCCGGCAAAGGCGATGTTTGCCGTGTACTGGCTCATGCGCTCTTTTCCTATGGTCTCATTCAGGTATGCCACCTGCTTTTCAGTCCTTCCGTCGTTCCAGAGGATGGTCGGTCTTATGACTTCATCGTTCTCATCAAGTACCACCAGTCCGTGCATCTGTCCTGCAACACCGATGGCCCTTACGAGGCTCCTGTCCTTTCCTTCAAGTATCCTGTCCAGTCCCCTTGAAACGCCTTTCCACCACTCGGAAGGTTCCTGTTCGCACCATCCGTTCCTCGGGAAGATGAGAGGATATTCTTCTGATACTGAATCGATTATGTTACCTTCCACATCCACCAGCAGTATCTTTACTGCGGATGTTCCGAGGTCTATTCCAAGATATAGATCTTTCATGATAAATATTCCTTTTCAACAAATGATATCCTTCAGTTAAAGTATAAGGCAAAGGGAGGTTTTGAACAATCAAAACCTCCTCTTATTCACTTCTCCACGATCCTTTCAGCATCTTCCCTGAGCATCTCAATGGTCTTTTCAGGATACCATGCCACCTTGTCATTATTCACTCTGCAGTACAGCTTCCTGTGGCTTACGTCGTGATACATCATGTTCCCCGTGGACTGGCATACGATGCCGTCCTTTATGTCCAGTTTCAACCATGTTCCGTATTCATATGAATATGATGTCACTTTAAGATACAGTATGTCAGCATCCTTTTCCGCTTCCAGTTTACTCACATACTGGGGGTCTCCGAGATATTCGTTGAGATTGTCTGAATACACGAGAGCCTTGGAGGAAGTGTCATAGACATCCAGCCTTCCCGGCTTTGTGTATACCAGAAGGTATTCATCACCCTTTGTAAATGAAATGGCCTTTATCTCAAACTTGTCGTAACCCTGAGTGAGCCTTGTCCATGAACCGGTCTGTATGTCACCGAGAAATACCTTGCCTTCATCCCCTGCTACAGCCATTATGGCCTTTGAATTTCCTGCACAGCCCAGTATCTCCTCATCGAACTCGCACGGAAGAGGCATCTCATAGCTCTTCTCATTTCTTATATCGAAGCAGTAAAGGTTGTATACTCCGTTCTGCTTTGACTTTGCAGCCTCATATATGTATCCGTTCCTGCCTATGCCGGATATCGGATTTACGAACTCATAGTCAGCTATCTTCAGGACGAAGCCTTCCTCATAGCATCTTGGATCGGTGACCATCTTTCCATCCAGCCAGTAATATATGCGGTATATGCCTGCTGACATGTCTTCATAATCGTAGGATACTGATGTGGCTGAAGCTACGGATCCGTCCTCCAGCTGCACATTTCTCATGGTATATGCAGAATATGTATAATCCTCGGGGTCCTGTATCCCGTCAAATGGCTCTTTTTCTCCTCCAAGATGGTATATGAGATTTCCTGCTATGAAAGTCTCACGGTCTATTGCATGGATGTCATGTGAAACATGGTCAGTGAGCCTGTATCTTGCGACCACTCTGTTCTCTTCATTTCCGTATACGAATACCTCATCTCCTTCGGCGTAGCGCATGAGAAGGATAATGTCTCCTGTCCCCGGCACCACCGAATAATCTATTGTATAGAAGTCATCGGGTTCAAAGCCTTCAAGGTATGTGACTGAACTGTCAGTGAATTCCCTTACAGCTATGAGCTTTCCGGGAGCATCATCGGTCACCGTGAGATACATGCCGTCATCACTGTGATCCAGCTGTACGAGTCCTCCCTTGAGGGATTCAGCGATCCTTACATT
>CACZNR010000031.1 GCA_902782475.1 uncultured Eubacteriales bacterium | reverse complement strand
AGAGAGAAGATAGATGAGAGTTATGATATCGAATTAAAAAACAGGACTTCTGTGATAGGGCCTCACAGGGAGGACCTGGAGATCCTTATAAACGGCAAGGATTCAAAGATATTTGCCTCACAGGGACAGCAGAGGACTGCTATGCTGGCAATAAAGGTATCTTTTCTTTACATTGCAGAACATATGACCGGAGAAAGACCGATCTTACTGCTTGATGATGTATTTTCAGAACTTGATGAGAAGAGGAGAAAGACACTTCTGGACATCATTGATGGCATACAGGTATTCATAACATGTACTGAGATCGATGATATAGAAACAGGAAAAAATGCAACTAAAATAAGAATAGTAGATGGCAGAATAGTATAATTTATATATATTCGCAAATGATTCATAAATACAAGTAAAAAATCAGCTTATATAATAATATAAGCTGATTTTTATGTATATAAATACATTACTTTTAATATAAAGACAAACAGGGTATAATATATAATAATGTAGATAATTCGATAAATGATTAGGAGAAGAGAATGGCAGGGAATAATAATTCTTCAAGTTATAACGAGAGTGATATCCAGATACTTGAGGGTCTTGAGCCTGTAAGGAAAAGACCTGGAATGTATATAGGTTCTACTGATACCAGAGGTCTTCATCATCTTGTTTATGAGATTGTGGATAATTCAATAGACGAAGCTATGGCAGGATTCTGCAATCTGATAAGGATAACCCTTACAAAAGAGGGAAGTGCCAGGATCGAAGATAATGGAAGAGGTATCCCGACAGGAATCAATGAACAGACCGGTAAGTCTACTCTTGAAGTTGCAGTCACAATGCTTCATGCCGGAGGAAAATTCGGCGGTGGAGGGTATAAGGTATCCGGCGGACTTCATGGTGTTGGTGTTTCAGTTGTTAATGCTCTTTCAAAGAGAATGATAGCAACAGTAAAAAGAGACGGTGTCATAGTACAGCAGGAATATGAAAGAGGTGTTGCTATAAATGAAGTTCATGAGATAGGAAAGAGCAGCGAGACAGGAACAACGATAGAGTTTTTCCCTGATCCTGAAATATTTGAAACTGTTACATTTGACTATGAAACTCTGAGAGCTCGTTTCAGGGAAATGGCTTTTCTTAACAAGGGCATAAAGATAGTATTAAAAGACGAAAGAAAAGATCCTGTAGTGGAACATGAGTATCATTACGAAGGCGGAATCATAGAATATGTAGAATATCTCAATAAGGGAAAGAATACCCTTCTTGATAAGGTCATATACATGAATGATTCAAAGGACCTTAACGTAGTGGAAGTAGCCATGCAGTATAACGACAGGTATGATTCACAGATATTCTCTTTTGCAAATAATATACATACCATCGAAGGCGGAACACATGAAACTGGTTTCAGATCTGCACTTACAAAGGTCATCAATGATTATGCAAGAAAATATAATTTCCTTAAGGAAAAGGATGAAAATCTTACGGGTGAGGACGTAAGGGAAGGTCTTGTTGTTGTCATAAGTGTAAAGCTTACTGAACCACAGTTTGAAGGACAGACAAAAACAAAACTTGGAAACAGTGTGATGAGAACACTTACAGACAGCATAGTATCGAAATCACTGAGCGAATATCTTGAAGAGAACCCAAGGGATGCAAGAAAGATCATTGAAAAATGTATACTTGCACGTACTGCCAGGGAGGCTGCAAGAAAAGCAAAGGAATCAACGAGAAAGAATTCAAAACTGTTTTCAATGCCATCAAAACTTGCAGACTGTTCAAGTAAGGATGTTTCCGAAAGAGAGATATTCATCGTAGAGGGAGACTCAGCAGGCGGCAGTGCAAAGAGCGGAAGGAACAGAAAGACTCAGGCTATACTTCCTCTTAGAGGAAAGATACTGAATGTTGAAAAGACACGTATCGATAAAGCATTGGACAATGCAGAGATTAGAGCAATGATAACCGCTTTCGGCACAGGATACGGCGAAGATTTTGACATTAACAAACTCAGATATGACAAGATAATTATAATGACTGATGCCGATGTTGACGGAAGCCATATAAGGATATTGCTCCTTACATTCTTCTACAGGTATCTGAGGCCGATAATCGACCAGGGACATGTATATGCTGCTCTGCCACCACTTTACAGGATATCAAGAGGAAAAGAGCATTTTTATGCATATTCTGAAGAAGAAAGACTTAAATATATGGAAGAGCATAAAGGTCCTGGATACGAGACACAGAGATATAAGGGACTTGGCGAAATGGATGCAGTCCAGCTTAAGGAGACTACCATGAATCCTGAAGGAAGGACACTTATGCAGATAACTCTCCAAAATGCCATGGAGGCCGATGAATTATTCAGCACTCTCATGGGGGAGGATGTGGAACCAAGAAGACAGTTCATAGAAGAGAACTCCAAGCTTGTGGATAAGGACAGTCTGGATATTTGATCAGGAGATAATAAATGGAAACAGAAAACAATAATCAGTTAAACAGGACCAGGATCATACCACTTGAACTTGGTGGAGAAATGAAGAAATCATTTATCTCCTATGCAATGGCAGTTATCATAAACAGAGCTCTGCCGGATGTAAGAGACGGTCTGAAACCTGTACACAGAAGAATAATATATTCAATGAATGATCAGGGTATAACACCTGATAAACCTCATAAGAAGAGTGCACGTATAGTCGGTGATGTTCTTGGTAAATACCATCCTCACGGAGATTCAGCCATATATGAAAGTATGGTCAGGATGGCACAGGATTTCTCAACAAGATACCTTCTTGTAGATGGTCATGGTAACTTCGGTTCAGTAGATGGAGACGGAGCTGCAGCCATGCGTTATACAGAAGCAAGGCTTGGAAAGATAGCCATGGAACTTGTAAGGGACATCGATAAGGATACTGTGGATTTTTATCCGAACTTTGATGGTTCCTTACAGCAGCCTGTTACACTTCCTTCCAGATTTCCTAACCTTCTCGTGAATGGTTCTGGTGGTATAGCAGTTGGTATGGCAACCAACATACCTCCTCATAACCTTGGAGAAGTCATAGATGCTGCATGTGCACTGATCGATGATCCTGATATAACTATCAGTGATATCCTCAAATATATAAAGGGACCTGATTTCCCGACAGGTGGAGAGATACTTGGTCTTTCAGGGATCAGGAGCACATATGAGACAGGAAGAGGCAGGATAGTTGTAAGAGCTAAACACTTCCTTGAGGAGGAGAAGGACCATACAAATATCGTTATTACGGAGATACCATATCAGGTCAATAAGGAACAGATGGTTGGCCAGATAAAGGATCTTGTAAGGGATAAGAAAATCGAAGGTATAACCAATGCCAACGATGAGTCAGATAATGAAGGAATGAGAGTCGTTATAGAACTCAAACGTGGTGCAAATCCAAACGTAGTTCTCAATCAGCTGTACAAGCATACTCAGCTTCAGACATCCTTCAGTGCCATCATGCTTGCTCTTGTGGACAATGAACCAAAGATCCTGAATATCAAGCAGATACTTGAGGAATATATTAAGTATCAGCAGGAGATAATAGTCAGAAGGACAAAGTTCGATCTTGAGAAAGCAGAGAAGAGAGCACACATAGTTGCCGGTCTCTTAAAGGCTCTGGATTTCATTGATGAGATAATACATACAATAAGGTCTTCAAGGGACACTGTTACTGCAAGACAGGCACTTATGGACAAATTTGAGTTCTCTGAAGTCCAGGCTCAGGCGATACTTGATATGAGATTGCAGGCTCTTACAGGGCTACAGAGGGAGAGACTGCAGGCTGAATATAATGAACTCAACAGGCAGATAGAATATTATAAGCAGGTACTCTCAACTCCTGCGCTGGTCGATTCCATCATCAAGCAGGATCTTGTTGAGATAAAGAATAAATATGGAGATGAGAGAAGGACTACAATAGGTATATCAGAAGATGACATCAATGTAGAAAGCCTCATACAGGAAGAAAAGATGGTAATCACCCTGACAGAACATGGATATGTGAAGAGAACAGTAAGTTCAAACTTCAAGATCCAGAGAAGAGGAGGAAAGGGGATCACCGGATTATCTACGAAAGACGAGGATAATATAAAGATACTCTTCAACTGTTCAACTCATGACTACATAATGTTCTTCACTACAAATGGAAAGGTGTTCATCAAGAAGTGCTATCAGATCCCTGCATTCGAAAGAACAGCCAAGGGTACACCGATAGTAAATGTTCTGCCTCTTGAAGATGGTGAGAAGATATCAGCTGTATTCCCTGTAAACTCACTGGAGGAAGAGGGAAGTCTCCTGATGGTAACCAAGAACGGACTTGTGAAGAAGACAGATTATGCTGATTATTCAAGGATAAGACAGACCGGTTTAAGGGCTATCGGACTCAAGGAAGATGATGAGCTTATAACTGTTTTGAAGACCAGCGGAAAAGATAAGATCCTTATCGGAACCAAGGAAGGAATGTCTATCCAGTTTGACGAAGGAGACGTCCGTAACATGGGAAGGACGGCTACTGGTGTACGTGGCATAAAGCTAAAGGGAGATGACGAAGTTGTCGGAGCTGCTGTGATTAAAGACGGATATGAGATCCTCGTAGCAACTGAGAACGGCTATGGTAAGAGAACAGAGCCTGATAATTACAGAGAGCAGACCAGAGGCGGTTCCGGAACAAGAGCTATGAAGATATCTGACAAGACAGGAAAGCTTGTAGGAATTATCAGTGCAAATGAAGACGAAGACATACTTCTCATAAACAGTGATAATCAGATAGAAAGACTGAGTGTGTCTGATTTCCCTGTCATCGGCAGGATGACACAAGGTGTCAGGATAATGAGGATAAAGGATGGAGAAAAGCTGGTAAGCATTTCAACCATTGAGAAAGAAGACGAAGATCTTTCTGCTGAAGAAACAGAAGAATGATGACCTAGGGCCTGTATTATAAAAGATTAATACAGGCTCTTTTCTTTGGTCATTGCAATATTGTGTACTACAAGTATAAGAAATTATGTTTGACATAGGTTTTTACCTTTGTTAGAATATGTATGCTATTTAGGATATTGTGTTGATATGTTGTGGAGAGGTGTCCGAGAGGTTTAAGGAGCTAGTCTTGAAAACTAGTGATACCGAAAGGTACCGTGGGTTCGAATCCCACCTTCTCCGCCATTTTTATAAGTTCGGTCTGGAGAAATACCCAAGAGGCCGAAGGGGCTCCCCTGCTAAGGGAGTAGTACGTTGATAGCGTAGCGAGGGTTCAAATCCCTCTTTCT
>CACZNR010000030.1 GCA_902782475.1 uncultured Eubacteriales bacterium | reverse complement strand
CATATTCTGTATAACTGTCGGCATCCCAAACATGTCTGCCAGCAGCTGTGCCCAGAATTCGTTTTTTGCTCCCCCTCCTATAAGGGTAATCTCGTTTATATTGCCCTTTACGTTCACGGCATCAAGGCACATCGCAAGGTTATAGCTTATGCCTTCAAATGTTGCCCTTACTATGTCGCATCTTCTGGTCATGCCTGTAAGGCCTATGTATGCTCCCTGCATGTTCGGATTCCATCTTGGTGCACGTTCTCCAAGAAGATGAGGAAGAAAAACTAGACCGTTTGATCCCGGTTCAGCTTCACTTGCCATCCGCTCCAGCATCTCATGTACATCCCTGCCGTTCTCTTCTGCATAACGGATCTCATCTGTCATAAGGGTGTTCCTGAACCAGTCGTAGGTCCCGCAGCAGTACTGCATGGTGGCATTCGGAGAATAGAGTCCGGGTACTGCATGAGCCCATGTCACGCTCCTTCTTTTCTCATCAAACAGTGGCTCTGTTTCTGTAGATGCCACCCAGGCTGAAGTCCCCATGCAGAGATATGCGGTCCCGGACTTCACACTTCCTGCTCCCACATTTGCAGCTACTCCGTCCCCTGCTCCCATGATGACCTTGGTCTTTTCGGACAGTCCGCAGAGTTCTGCCGCTTTCTTGCCTACAGTTCCCACCATGCATGTAGAAGGAACTATCTCAGGAAGCTTTTTCATATCTATCCCGGAAGCATCAACAATCTCTTCTGACCAGCTTAACCCTTTAAGATCAAATGCTGCCACACCGTTGGCATCTGAGACATCAGTAACGAATCTCCCCGTAAGTCTCAGGACTATATAGTCCTTGGCATTTAAGAATGCCCTTGTCTTCTCGTATATCTGAGGCTCATGCCTTTTTATCCACATGGCCTTCTGTATGCTGTAGGAAGGAGTATTGCCATGTCCGGATATGGAATAGAACCGCTCATCCGGTATCCTGGCCCGTAGTAACGCAACTTCTTCCTGGGAGCGCTGGTCAGCCCATATGATGGACCTCCTGAGTGGTCTTCCGTATTCATCCACAGGTAGACATCCCATCATCTGGCCGCTGAAGGATACCGCCTCTATGTTTTCAGGATCTGTACCGCTTTTTTCAAGGAGCACCTTTGTGGATCTGCAGAAGGCATTCCACCAGTCCTCAGCATCCTGTTCTGCATAAAGGGCCCCCTCCTGATAGAGAGGATACGTCTCAAGCTGACTTGCTACTGCCTTTCCGTCTTCAGTAAAAAGTGTGGCTTTATCTCCGCTTGTCCCTATATCATGTGCCAAAAGATATCTCATGACCTGACCTCTTTTCTTTACTTTCAATCTCTAGTTCTCAAAAAATATTTATCCCTGAAATCCTTTAAATTCTTCCATGATCTTTATGCCACTGGAGGTCCCTATCCTCTCAGCTCCGGCCTCTATCATGGCAAGGGCTGTCTCAAGATCCCTTATGCCTCCTGCAGCCTTTACCTTTACAAGGTCTCCCACAGTTTCCTTCATGAGCTTCACATCTTCCACTGTTGCCCCTGAAGTTCCAAAACCGGTACTGGTCTTTATGAAATCAGGTCTTACTTCCCTTGCTATAAGGGCAGCGGCCTTTATCTCTTCCTTTGTAAGATAGCAGTTCTCAAATATGACTTTGCAGATGACATTATGCTTTCTGCAGGTATCCACAATGGCCTGCATCTCTTTTCTAATAAACTCTGTATTTCCCTCTTTCAGTTTTCCGACATTGAGGACATAGTCTATCTCGTCTGCTCCGTCCTTTATGGCCTGTTCTGTTTCTGCAACTTTACTCTCTATGTCCGTCTGCCCCAGTGGAAAGGCTATCGCTGCACCAACATGTACGTCTGTATCTTTGAGTATATTCTTACAGAATGCCACAGGATATGGATTTATTGCCACCATGGCAAAACCATTGTCCTTAGCCTCGTTACATAACTTCCTGAAATCATCCTCTGTTGCAAACGCTTTGAGATTCGTATGATCGATCATACCAGCCAATTGTTTATTTGTCAGTGTTTCATACTCCATATAATATATCCCCAATTAGTTATATTTCCATAATTATCATATAATTAATTCTACCATTTACGCTTAAAATGTTAACTAAAAACCCGTGTAAGTAAATCTACACGGGTAATAACCATTATTGATAATCCTAATAATCTATGTAATTATTTAAAAACCAATTTTTATAAGTTCTTATTAAAACTTACTTAGTGCTTTACAACAAAAGTATCATAGGTTCCAAAAGCTTTATATGTATATGTAAAATTCATACTTGAATTGCGATCCTTTATCTGGTAATTCAATTTAAAATTATTTTTGGCTATCGATAGAGAACCTGAAATCTCATTCCCTGAAAAAGTAGTATCTGCAATTTTTATTGACGATGGAACACTCTTTCCAGTATATGTAAATACCTCTTTCCTGTCAGCATTTTTAAGATACGCGCTTAAAGATGAATAATTTGTATATGTCCAAAATTCAGCTTCCGCTCTCATTGTTACTGTATCATCGTTATTAATTACGCAAGTGATGTCTACTGTATAACCCCATCCATCACCATCCCATTGATCCCAAAGTCCAGTACTATCATGAGTTTGTCTAACTGATGCATCCATATCATTTGATTTCCACTGTCCACAAAAATCTAAAAAATCTTTATGCGAATCAATCTTATTTAATTGCTCTCGTACGGCAATTCCATCAAAAGAAAATGTTACTGGCAAGGATTCATACAATTGTTTTGCATTATTAAGATATCCTTCACTCATATATGCATTAGCCCTTTTTAATATACATCTTTTTTGATATTCCTCCGCATCTCTTATAGCAATACAAGACTCGAATAGTTTTTGCGCATCTGCATATTTTCCACTCTCAAAAGCGAGTCTTGCATCACAATAGTTTTGCAAATCTTTGTTATTCAAATATGTATATATCTGCTTAGCATTAACTAAATCATTATTATCCAATAGTGCGTCAGCACATTCCTTTATTTTAGTACTTGAATCTTCGTAATTCTCAGTTAATTTATATTGCTCAAAAGCCTCCATATATTTCTTGTTTTCTTGATAGCTAATTGCATTATTATAGTGCAATAGAATTTCGGATTTTAAAGCCATTTCTTCTGAATTTTCATAATCTGCAGCTAATTTATACTCTTCTATAGCCTCAGCATATTTCTGTTCCGAAAATAATTTCTCAGCTTCTTTATAATGCCCTGCTTTCAGTGATAGCTGTGCTTT
>CACZNR010000029.1 GCA_902782475.1 uncultured Eubacteriales bacterium | reverse complement strand
TGAAATAAACTATCCTGAGTGCCATCAGTACATATGCGACAGCATGGGCCTTCGGGAACATGTACTGTATCTTCTCGCATGACCAGATGAACCATTCTGGAACATTCGCATCCCTCATGGCCTGTTCCATCTCATCCTGTTTCTTTTCCTTCTTCTTGGCCCATTTTCCCTTACGGACGCTCTCCATTATGAAGAATGCCATCTGATGAGGCACACCATATTTTACAAGGGTGAGCATGATGTCATCACGTGTACATATGGCGCTGGAAAGATTCACGGTCCCGTTCTCTATGAGAGTCTCAGCGTTTCCGTCCCACACGTCCGTTCCGTGTGTAAGTCCTGATATCCTGACAAGCTCTGCCACTGTACGGGGCTTGGTCTTCTTAAGGACCTTCATGGTATTGTGGGTACCGAATTCCGGTATGCCAAGTACTCCCAGTTCAACACCGTTGAGCTCATCAGGCCGTACACCGAGGGCATCGGTGTTAAGGAACAGTGAAAGTACCTTCTCATCAGCCACATTTATGCTCAGCGGATCCAGCCCTGTCATATCCTGAAGTATCCTCATGATCGTAGGATTATCATGGCCGAGTATGTCCAGCTTTATAAGGATATCGTGCATGGAGTTGAAGTCGAAGTGTGTGGTTATTGTGTCCACCTGTTCCTTGTCCGCAGGCTTCTGGATAGGAGTATATTCATATATCTCGTGTCCTCTCGGCACTATGACAAGACCTCCGGGATGCTGACCTGTTGTCTTCTTGACGCCGGATATCCCGGCTGCAAGTCTCTCTATCTCAGCACCGGAAGCACTTTTTCCTTCCTGCTCAAAGAACTTTCTTACAAGGCCCTTTGCAATGTTGTCCTTGATGGCACTTATGGTACCTGCTCTGAAGACATATTCGCTTCCGAACAGTTCTTCGACATAGGCGTTTGCCCTGTCCTTGTATTCACCGGAGAAGTTAAGGTCTATGTCAGGCACCTTCTCTGCATTGAGTCCCAGGAAGACCTCAAAAGGAATGTCATATCCCTCAGCTATATACTTTATCCCGCATACAGGACATACGGTTTCAGGCATGTCCGGACCACATGCATACTCCGCAGGTATGTCAAAATCAGAATGTGTACAGTTAGGACATCTGTAATGAGGCTTCAGAGGATTGACCTCGGTTATGCCCATGGCAAACGCAGCAAAAGAAGATCCTACGGATCCTCTTGATCCTACCAGATATCCGTCGCTCATGGACTTTGTGACCAGCTTCATGGCTGCCCAGTAGAGCACACCGAATCCGTTGTTGATTATGTTGTTAAGTTCCTTGAACAGTCTCTCTTCTATATGCTTCGGCATCGGATCGCCATACAGCTTATGGACGTACTTAAGTGCCGCCTCCCTTATCTCGTCATCAGCATTGTCTATGTGAGGCATTGCAGTCTCTCCAGGGAACAGCTCTATCTCTTCTATTGAATCTGCTATGGCATTCGGATTCTTTATGACCACTTCCCTGGCTGTTTTCTCCCCGAGATATGAAAATTCGGACAGCATCTCATCAGTGGTCTTGAAATATAGAGGAGCCTGCTGATCGGCATCCCTGAAGCCACTGGTCTCCATTACTATCCTTCTGAAATATTCATCCTCAGGATCAAGGAAGTGCACGTCTCCCGTTGCCACTACAGGTATGTCAAGCTTTCTTCCAAGCTCAATGATCTTCCTGTTGATCTCATGAAGATGCTCATGGTCTCTTACCATTCCTTCCCTTATAAGGAATTCGTTGTTGCCGTCTGGCTGTATCTCAAGATAGTCATAGAAGGATGCAAGCTTAAGGAGCTCCTCTTCGCTCTTTTCATTCAAAACAGCCTGATACAGTTCCCCCTGCTCACAGGCAGAACCGTATATGAGCCCGTTCCTGTATTTAATAAGCTCGCTCTTGGGAAGCCTTGGTCTACCCTTGAAATATTTGAGGTGGCTTACCGAGATGAGCCTGTAAAGGTTTACAAGTCCTTCCTTGTTACGGCAGAGGATTATGAAATGATTTGCCCTTGGAGCTGATTTCACCAGTGCCTCAGTATCAGTGATATAGTTAAGTTCCGAGAACCTCGTATATCCCTTTTCCTTTATCTCACCTAGCATCCCATAGAATACCATTGCCGTAGCTTCAGAGTCGTTAACGGCCCTGTGATGCTTCAGCGGTACCTTATATCTCTTTGCCAGCTTGTCGAGGGATCTGCTCCTCATGTCAGGAATGTGAGCCCTTGCAAGCATAAGGTTATCCAGAACATCATTGTCATGTTCTATCCCGAGCCTTTCGGCCTGCTTGAAAACGAAGCCTGTATCGAAATCGGCATTGTGTGCTATGAGCACATCATTTCCTGCGAACTCAAAGAAATCCCGTATGACCGTCTCCACTTCAGGAGCATCAGCCACCATGGCATCAGTAATGCCTGTGAGCTGCGTGATCCTTTCCGGTATTGGATTTCTTGGTCTTACAAAAGACTGGAACCTGTCGAGGACATTGCCATCCTTTACCTTGACAGCTCCGATCTCTATTATCTCGTTAAGGTCCTTTGAGAATCCTGTGGTCTCTATGTCAAACACCACGAATTCCTCTGAAAAATCGTGGTCCCTTCCTTCATATACCTTTCTTGATGTATCGACTACATATGCCTCGACTCCGAAAAGGATCTTGACCTTCTCATCCTTTCCGGCAGTTGCTGCTGCAGGGAATGCCTGTACCACTCCATGGTCTGTGACAGCTATGGCCTTATGGCCCCATTTTGAAGCACGTTTTACATAATCCCTTATGTCAGCCAGTCCATCCTGCGCGCTCATGAAAGTATGCAGATGCAGCTCCACCCTCTTCTCCTCGGATGTATCCATCCTCATAGGTGGTTTTTCCTGGAACTGTATCCCTTTAACACTTATTATGAATTCCCTTGAATATGTATCATACCTGTATGTTCCCTTGACCTTTATGCAGTCATCCTTCTTAACAGGTTCCTCATAATCGTCAGTCTTCGGTATGAACATGATGCAGTAGATGGATGAGCTGTTATCAGTGAGGCCGAACTTGAAGATGTATCTCTCTTCATTCTTGGTGAGCCTTGATTCTGTACTCAGTACAGTTCCTTCCACCATGACCTCGCCTTCTTCTGAAAGCGAAGCAAGCTTTGATACTTCCCCTGAAAAGTCATTTTTCGATTTCCTGCTGCCCCTCTTCTGTGTCACGGTAAATATCTTCTTTTCCTGTGCAGGAGCCGGTGCTGCAGGCTTTGGAGCTTCCTTCTTCTCCTTGACCACCGGGCGGTCCTGCTTCGGCTTCGGGCTCTGTTCAGGCTCGATGTCAATGTCAAGAGGATCCCCTGCAGAAAGTGATTCATCCACCCTGTATTCGCGTACCCTTATGTCCAGGTCAAATACTTCCCTGAAATGCTCTTCAAGGATGTCCCTGAGATTGAAAACTTCCGCAAAGCTTGGTCCCAGGGATCTGTTGAATGTTATGTACAGATCATTTCCCTTAAGCTCCACAGCTGCGTCCTTAATAAATGGGATCAGTGATCTCTCCCTTGAGATCACAGTCTCCTTGACTGTCTTTTCAAACAGTGCCATGTTGGAAAGCAGTTCATCCTTTGGTTGCTTTATTATGAATACGAACTGCGCCATCTCAGGGATCTCCTTGAACAGGTTATTCCTGAAACTGTTTATCTGACGGGCAGAAAGAAGCCTGTCTGAAGTAAGCACTATGCAATAGCTCCTGTGCTTCATGCTGTAGGCTATCTTGTCCAGCTTTAATTCTGTTTTCTTCCCTCCCAGGAACTTCGACAGGTCATCCCTGACCTTGTTTGAATCGAAATTTATCTCCGGAAGTGAGAATTCTCCCCGTCGTTCAATGATCATTTATCTTCTCCGATATATTCCATGAGCACCTTTCTGAATTCATCAAGGAGATGCTCTTCATCCACTTTTTTAACAGGTTCACCCTTTATGAAGATGACCCCTTCCCCTTCACCGCCTGCGATACCAAGGTCCGCTCCCCTGGCTTCGCCGGGACCGTTTACGACGCATCCCATGACAGCGATCTTTATGTTCTTCCTTATGTCCTTCACGAGCTCTGACACCTGTCCGTAGAGTGCTTCCAGATCTATCCTGGTCCTTCCGCATGTAGGGCAGGCTATTATGTCCGGTCCGAACACCCTTCTTCCTGAAAACTGAAGTATGTCCTTTGCAGCACCTATCTCAAGCAGGGGATCTCCCGTGATGGATACCCTTATGGTGTCCCCTATGCCGTCAAGGAGCAGGCTTCCTATTCCAATGGAGCTCTTTATGATGGATCTCTCATATCCTCCAGCTTCGGTAATGCCCACATGGAGCGGATAATCCACTTCCCTGTCCATGAGCCTGTAAGCCTTAACGGTCTCGTTCACATCCGAGGATTTGAGAGCCACCACGATGTCTTCAAATCCAAAGGACTCCAGTGCCCTGACATTTTCCATGGCACTTTCAAAAAGAGCAGTGCTCCTGTCCGTCTCATGATACTTTTTTGCCAGGGATCCTGTATTTGCCCCTACTCTTATGGGTATATGATGCATCCTTGCTGCATCAGCCACCATCTTTATCTTTTCACTGCTGCCGATGTTGCCGGGATTTATCCTTACCTTGTCAGCCCCGTTCTCCATTGCGGCTATGGCGATGCGGTGATCAAAATGGACATCTGCCACCAGAGGTATGTGTATCCTTTCCCTTATGTTCCTTATGTTCCTGGCCGCATCCACATCATAGGCTGCGACCCTTATGATCTCACAGCCTTCCCTTTCCAGGGCAAGTATCTGCTCCACTGTCCTTTCTGTGTCCTTCGTATCCGTATTTGTCATTGACTGGACAGCAACGGGGTTGTCTCCCCCTATGGATACATTACCGATCCTTATGACTCTTTTACTGCTCATCCTACCAGCCTCGCTATATCCTGATATGTAAGGAAGAACATGAGTACGAACAGAAGGATAATTCCCACAAGATTGATCACAGCTTCCACCTTGCGGTTAACTTTCCTTCCGATGATCTTCTCGATCACCAGCATCACGAGCCTTCCTCCGTCAAGTGCAGGGAAAGGAAGCAGATTCACTATCCCAAGGTTTATGGACAGCAGTGCCAGGATCCTGAGTATGTTCTCAAATCCTGTCCTCACCACTTCTCCTACTACCTGTATCGTCCCTACAGGTCCGGACATCTGTGAGATACCTGCTCCTCCGAATATCGCGTTGCGCAGTGCCCCGAGAAGTTCCACCACGATCAGGTACATCCACTTGAAGCTGAGCTTTACTGCCTCAAAGAATGAGAATCTCTTTCTCTCTGCCTGGGAATACTGGATGCCTATGATATTTCTTCCTTCTTCATTCTTGACAGTTTCTATCTCAAACTCATGATATCCGTCTGCCCTCTGTACACCAAGAACTATGGATTCCTTTCCGTTTATGTCTGCAGCACCGAATTCCATGCTGAAATCTATCTTCTTTCCGTCTATCATGGTGATGATGTCACCCTTTTCCACTCCCGCCTCATATGCAGGAAGTCCCTCCGGGACCTCGACTATGGTAGGAACGTAATCACCGTATGATACGAGTACTATGACTGTGACTATCCAGGCAAAAACTATGTTTACTGCAGGACCTGCGAGGACGGTAAGGAATCTCTGCCACACGGGCCTATTGTTGAAGGCCCTCGGTTCCTCCTTCTCGTCCACTTCCTCGTCCTCGCCGAAGAAAGCTACATATCCCCCGAGGGGAAGCGCCCTTAGTGAATAATCTATCTCTCCCTTTTTTCTTCCGAAGAGCTTCGGTCCGAATCCCACGGAGAACTCATTTATCTTTATCCCGCATCTCTTTCCCACAAGGAAGTGTCCTCCCTCGTGGATCACCACAAGGATATTCAGTATAAGTAAGCCATATATGATCGTAAGTAAAACATTAAGCATATCTATCTCCAGCATCAGCAGAAGTCACTTCGAAAGTGCTTGCATAATTATAATCCAAGATCTTGAATGCATGGTGAAGCAGATGTAATAATACCATGAAATTTTTTCATGGCTAACTAAATATATGTCTTATTTCTATCACCAATACACAACATATACAATAATACTTCTTATGGGAGTCAAAATCAATGAACCCTGAGCCTCATAAATAAAAAGAGATGACAGTGTCGTCATCCCTTATGTATCGCTGATATTCACATTCCCCGTGTGACATCCTCCACCAGGGCCTTTACCTGCTCATCTATTGCAAATATGTCATCCACCGTGGAGATCTCCCTTGGCACATAACTGTCAAGAGATCTCTTTATTATGTCACTTATGTCGTAAAATCCTATGCGTTCCTGAAGGAAGAGTTCCACCGCCCTGTCATTTGAAGCATTGAAGACTATCTGTTCCCCTATGCCTGCCCTTACAGCTTCCATTGCCAGTTTCAGTGCCGGGAACTTTTCAAGGTCCGGCCTTTCAAAGGTAAGCGGAGTCCTGGAGAAGAGATCCAGTTCCCTGGAAACATTCTCCACTCTGTCAGGATAATTGAGGGCATATGCGATAGGAGTCCTCATGTCAGTCTCGCCCATCTGGGCCATCACGGAGTTATCCTTATATTTGACAGCGGAATGGATTATGCTCTCAGGATGTATCACCACTGTTATGAGGGATGGGTCCACATCAAAGAACCATCTTGTCTCCATTATCTCAAGCCCCTTGTTTGCCATGGTGGCACTGTCCACCGTTATCTTCCTGCCCATGGACCAGTTAGGATGATTCAGAGCCTCAGCAAGGCTGGAAGATGCGATCCTGTCCCTGTCCCAGGTGCGGAACGGTCCGCCGGAGGCTGTCAGGTAGATCTCCTTTATGCTCTTTTTGTCATTTCCCCTGAGCGCCTGATAGATGGCAGATATCTCGCTGTCAAGGGGAAGCACGTCTGTGCCTGTCTCATCTATGAGATCCCTCAGTATTTTTCCTCCATACACCATAGCTTCCTTTGTGGCAAAAGCTACGGTAATGTGATTCTTTAGACAATGGATGAAAGGCCTTAAGCCATCAGGTCCCACCACTGCTATGACAACGATATCAGCAAGGTCACAGAGTTCCGTAAGGCACTGCTTTCCCTTGAGTATCCTTCCGTCAAAATTCACTGCCGAAGTATCCACATCATCAGTGACGCCTATGGTCTTTACATGATACTTCTCTGCAGTCTCAATGAGCCCCCTGATGTTGCTTTTTGCACTGAGACCCACTATCTCATATCTGTCCAGCATCCCGTCCAGGACGCTCAGAGTATTCTTCCCTATGGAGCCCGTGGCTCCGAGTATGACTATCCTTTTCATTCTCAGATACCATAGAAGAGTTTTATGAAGCCATAAGTCAGAGGAAGCACGAAGATTATGCTGCATACTCTGTCAAGTATACCTCCGTGTCCCGGGATTATCTTTCCGAAATCCTTGATCCCGAAATATCTCTTTGCAAGAGAAGCCGCAAGGTCACCAAACTGGGAAAGCAGGGCAAGAAGTACCGCAAGGAGCATATACCAGAGTATCCCTGTAGCCCTGTGGGCAAAGAACAGTACATACAGAAGTGAAAGTATGGCTCCTCCCACGAGTCCGCCTACAGCACCTTCCACAGTCTTGTTGGGGCTTATCTTCGGTGCAAGCTTGTGCTTTCCAAGGAACCTTCCCGTGAAATATGCAAATGTATCACTGCCCGATGCTGCCAGTACCGTTATCAGTACAGCGTCAATAAGTATCTGATCGTCCGGTATCAGAGTGATAAGATATGCAAATGCAAGGAAAAGGCCCGGATAGAATACTGCAAGTATGCTGTATATTATGCTCTCATAGGTATATCTTTCATTGAATACTCTTACGATGACAAAGAGCATGAATGTAACTGCATAGAGCACGAAGAGCCCTGTTATCCCTGCGAGATGAAGCACAGGCATCATCAGAAGAGCGAAAAGATAGATGGGGATCTCCATTATTCTTACATCCTTCTTCTTTATGGTGTTTATCATCTCATACTGACATATAAGCCCCATAAGCACTATGCCTACCTTCAGGTATGTTCCCTTGAGTATAAGAAGTGCCGCAAACAGCAGTATCACAACTATTCCTGAAATTATACGTTTTAGCATCTCACAGTCCTCCGTATCTCCTGTTTCTGTTCTGATATTCCTTAAGAGCCTTTGCATATTCACCGGTATCAAAATCCGGCCAGTATACATCCACGAATTCCAGCTCCGCATATGCGATCTGATAGAGAAGGAAATTTGATATCCTCAGTTCACCGCTGGTACGGATAAGAAGGTCCACATCAGGCATGTCAGCATTGTACATCCTTTTCCTGAATTCCTCTTCAGTAAGCTCTGTTCCCTTTTCCTTGTGATCGTTGGCCAGGTCAACGGCAGCTTTGAATATCTCCTGCCTGCTTCCATAATTGACAGCCACATTGAAATTTATGCCATCATTGTCTTTGAGGGCATCTTCTGCATCTGCTATTGCTGCCTGAAGCACAGGTGAAAGACCTTCC
>CACZNR010000028.1 GCA_902782475.1 uncultured Eubacteriales bacterium | reverse complement strand
TATCCCTGAAAATCAGGAATGGGAACGTATCATGGATAAAAAGGATTTTATCGGCATATTTGATTCGGGAATAGGCGGCATATCAGTACTGAAGCACGCTGTTACTGAACTTGAAAATGAAGACTTTATATTCTATGGTGACTGCGGACACTTCCCCTACGGAGAAAAGACTCCTGAGGAAGTCAGAAAGTATACCATGGATTCCTGCAGGGAACTGTACAGGGAAGGGGCAAAGGCCATCCTTATCGCATGCAATACTGCCACAAGTGCAGCTGTGATCGACATGAGAGAGGAATTCAGGATACCTGTCATAAGCATGGAACCTGCAATAAAGCCTGCACATCTTGAAAATGAGACCGGGAAGATACTCGTCATGGCAACACCTGGCACCATACACAGTGACAGGTTCCAGAGACTTGTGGACAGAGTCGGATGTGAGGACAGGCTCATAAGGATAGCATGTGAAGGGCTTGCATCCCTTGTTGAAAAAGGTGATTTCGAATCGGAAGAGATAAGGCAGTATGTAAGAAATAAATTCTCTCCGTACAGCGGACAGGAGATCTGCGGCATAGTAATAGGATGCACGCATTATTCCTTTATAACTCCGCTGATACTTGAGGTGGCCAGGGAATTTTTCACAGGCCGCATGAAGGCCTATGACGGCATGTACGGCACCGTAGCTCATCTTAAGGATATACTCTCGAGGGATGGGAAACTTCGAAGTGATGATCATGAAGGAACTGTGAGGTTCCTGACGTCAGGAACTGATGAAGATCTTACACTTATGAAGGAAATATATTGCAAATAAGGAACAAATCGGACTGTGTTTCGTCTAATCTGTCAGGAGAAAGAAAAAAGATGATGAACTGTGAACTTGTAAAAAATAAGATATATGAGGATCTCAGCCTTCTGACAGAAGAGGAAATGGCTCACATACAGCAGTGTGAGGACTGCAGAGCTGCATATGAGAAGGAAAAAAGGCTTAAGGAGCTGCTGAGAGGCTTCTCTGTGGAAGCTCCTGACTTTGTGACTCCTGCTCTTGAGACTGTAAAAAAGAAGGAAAAGAGAAAGAGCCTTTCACGCATATGGAAGATAGCTGTGCCTGCGGCCGCGTCACTCGTGGTGCTCATAGCCGGTGGCAGCATGCTCTTTGGAAGTATGGGGAAAAAGAAAGCTGATCAGGATCACATGGTAAGCGAGGATACCATGATATCTGCCGTATATTACAGTGAAGCTGTGGAAGCAAACACTGTAGAATCAAAAGGCATGACTGACTTTGACATTCCTTCTGCACCGGAACCAAAGCCTGAGCCCGGAATGGCACCTCGTTCAGAAGATAGTACTATCATATCAACCATGGGAGAGCTAACAGCATATCTGGAAGACATGGGGATAGCATATGAAGTGGATGGAAATACTGTATCCATATCTGACATAAGCGATGAGGAACTGGATGAACTTCTGGAGATGCTTGATGATAACGGGACACCGTACTGCGCAGATGATGGCCTGCTGATGATAACCATGGAGTAAGATATTGGAGATTTTAAGCAACAATGCCGAAGAGACCGGAAAGATAGGTCTTGAGATAGGAAAACAGTTAAAAGGCGGGGAGGTTATCGCCCTTACGGGAGACCTTGGGGCAGGAAAGACCACCCTTGTCAAAGCGATAGCAAAAGGACTTGAAATAGACAAAAATATTTTAAGTCCTACTTTTACTATAGTCAGGGAATATGAGGGAAGATTGAAGCTCTATCACTTTGATTTCTACAGGCTCTCCTCAGAGGATGAGCTGTATGAGATAGGCTTTTCAGAATATATAAATGATGAACATGCGGTGACCATAATAGAATGGGCTGACATGTTTGAGAACGTCCTGCCGGAAGACAGGATGAACATACAGATAGAATACAACGGAGAGGACTCAAGGATACTGAGGACCGATTTTGACATATGAACATACTTTTGATAGATACATCAGGAAGATCATGCTGTGTGGGACTGGCTGTTGAGGGCAGGCTTGTATGCGAAGAATATCTGGATACCGGCCTTACGCATTCACAGACCCTTATGAAGCTCATCTCTTCTGTATATGAGAGATCAGGAACAGAGAGGAAAGATACCGGGCTTATCGGGGTCACCAGCGGACCGGGCTCTTTTACGGGACTCAGGATAGGGATGAGTACGGCAAAGGCTCTTGCCCAGAGCTTTGGTGCACCGATAGCTGAGATATCCACTCTTGACGCCATAAGGGAGAACACAGGATACTTCGATGGTCCTGTGGTGACAATGATAGATGCCCTTCATGAAAGAGTCTATGCCAGCGGGTATGACGGCATCAGCCTTGAAAAGGGCATATATGGATTAAGTGAGGTCCTTGATGAAGCAGAAAAGACCGGAAGAAGGGTGCTTTTTGCAGGAGACGGAGCTTTAAAGTACAGGGATATCATCCTAGGAAGAGGAGATGCTTTTTCTGTGGCAGATGCATCAGACATGTATCCAAGGGCTTCAGGGATGCTTAACTATGCCATGAGGATACTTGATAGCGGTGAGACAAAGGACTGCTATGAGGCAAAGCTTGATTATTTCATGGCATCCCAGGCAGAAAGGAACCTTCATGAGTGAGATATCTATAAGGCCTGTAAAAGCTCAGGATATAAATGATGTCAACTCTCTTGAAAAGGAATGCTTCATAACTCCCTGGTCCATAGAAGTGCTTCTGGTGGACATGTTCCAGTCACTTTACAACAGATATTTTGTAGTTGAGAAACATGGCAGGATCATAGGATATGCAGGGATAAACACTGTCATAGATGAAGCACACATAAGGAAACTGTGTATAACTACCTGTGAGAGACACAATGGCTACGGACTTGAGCTTTTAAGATACATTGAGAACTATTGCAGGAACAACGGGATAAAGGATCTGACTCTTGAAGTCAGAAGATCGAATGAAAGAGCCATAAGACTTTACGAGAGCTTTGGATTCATAAATGAAGGCATCAGGCCGAAATATTACGATGGGATAGAAGATGCCATCATAATGTGGAAAAGGGACATATGACAACTGTAATCAACGACCAGACCATAAACTATATCATCAAAGGAGAGGGAGAACCGCTTCTTCTGCTTCACGGATGGGGAGCTGAGATAGACTCCTTTGCACCTGTCACGATCGAGCTTTCAAAATACAGGAAGGTATACGTCATAGACTTTCCGGGATTCGGAAAAAGTGAGGAACCAAAGCGTGCCTTTGAAGTAAAGGATTTTACTGAGATAGTAAAGACATTCATTGAAACCGTCATCGGGGAAAAGACCGACATCATCTGCCATTCCTTTGGTGGAAGGGTGACCATACTTCTTTCATCCATGTATCCTGAACTGGTGGGTAAGATAGTCTTTACTGATGCGGCAGGTATAAAGCCAAAACGCGGTCTCAGGTACTATACAAGGGTATATTCATACAAGTTCGCCAAGAAGCTTGCAAAGACCAGAGTAATGAAGAAGGTGTTCAGAGCAGTGGGCTTCGATGCGGAGAAAAAGATCAAAAATGCCGGTTCGGAAGACTACCGTAAGCTCTCCGGGATAATGAGGGAGACCTTCGTAAAGGTGGTCAACCAGGACCTTACACCATATCTAAAGGACATAAAGAGTCCGTCTCTTCTTGTTTATGGAGAAAATGATACTGACACTCCCGTAAGATTTGGTAAAATAATGGAAAGGGAGATCAGGGATGCCGGACTTGTGGTCCTTGAGGATGCAGGGCATTTCTCATACCTTGATCAGTTCCCGAGATACATATCTATAGTAAAGGTATTCCTAGGAGTCTGAAGATGCTTATAAATCTTATACTTACATTTTCTGCAGCAGCTTTCATTATGATGACGCTCTTCAATTTTACCCACATGTTCCAGCAGGAAGGGTACAAGAGAAAAGAATACATGGGATGGCTTGCTGAATATTCCGGCGGAAGGATAATATTCATCCTGCTGGTCTCAGTGCTCTATTTCATAACGAGTTCACTTCTTGTAAATTCACATATCAAGATACTCTCACTGATAGGCTGGATACTCTATGCAGTATTTGCAGGACTATCAGTATTCTATTATTTCCGTTTCAGGGTCAGGGATGCAAAGCTGCCACTGAAATTCACATGGAGAGTAAAGAGGCTCTTCATCACATCAGCCCTGGTCCTGGTGATACTTGCTGTCCTCTGCTCCTTTGCAGGTCCTTCCCTCATGGGCATCGTAATAGTCTTTGCACCGCTGTTCATACTTTGCTCTGACATAATAAACACTCCTGTTGAGAAGCACATAAGGAACGGCTTTTTAAAGGATGCAAGGAACAGGCTCGATGCAAGAAAGGACCTCATCAAGATCGGCATCACCGGCAGTTACGGAAAGACCAGTACCAAGTTCATACTGGGCACCATACTTTCGGAAAAGTATGATCCGCTGGTACCTCCGAGCAGCTATAATACCCCAATGGGAGTCACAAGGGTCATAAGGGAACAGCTGAGTGACAACAATGATGTATTCATTGCCGAGATGGGAGCAAAGAACATCGGTGACATAAAGGAACTGGTGGATCTCGTGCATCCTAAGTTCGGTATCATCACATCCATAGGACCTCAGCATCTTGAAAGCTTCCATACCATAGAGAATGTGGCAAGGACAAAATACGAGCTCATAGAAGGTCTCCCGGAAGACGGGACTGCATTTTTCCCTGACGACCATGCATATACAAAAGAACTCTATGACATGACTGAGCATGTTGAAAAGGTGCTGTTCGGCATAGAAGAGGATGAATATGAAAAGGGGACCCTCGATGTCTATGCAAGGAATATAAGGTCCACTGAGAACGGTTCTGAGTTCGAACTAGTATGCAGGGAAGGAAGCATAGACATAGTGACGAAGCTCCTCGGAAAGCATAATGTCATGAACATAGTGGGCTGTGCTGCCATAGCACTGAAACTGGGATTGAGCCTTGAACAGATAAGGGACGGAGCAGCAAAGATAGAATCCATAGAGCACAGGCTCCAGCTCATAAGGAACGGGAACGGCATCACTGTCATAGATGATGCATTCAATTCAAACCCTGTAGGTTCAAAGGCAGCCATAGACGTACTTTCATCCTTCACCGGAAGAAAGATCGTGGTGACGCCTGGAATGATAGAGCTGGGAGAGAGCGAGGATCAGGAGAACTTCAACTTCGGAAGCTATATGGCTGACAAGGTGGACTTCGTCTATCTTGTGGGTCCGAATCACACGAAGCCCATATACGAAGGGCTCACTGAGAACGGATTTGATGCAGACAAGATAAGGGTAGTCAAGTCCCTCAACGAAGCATCACAGGACATGGGAACGCTTCTTGTCCCGGGAGATGTAATATTATTTGAAAACGATCTTCCTGACAATTATAATGAAGAGTAGTTTTCTTTAAGGAGATATTATTCTTATGATAAATTTAGGAGTTTTTTTCGGTGGAAGGTCAGCTGAGCACGATGTATCCATAATCACAGGAACACAGCTCATAGAAAATGCTGACAGGAGCAAATACAACATTTTCCCTGTATATATCGACAGGGAGGGAAAGTGGTTCACCGGAGAAGAACTTAAGGATGCAAGATTCTTTTTGAAGCCTGACTTCACAAAAAAGGGCATAAAGGAAGTTTCATTCAGCCCTGAGACAGGTGTCAATGAACTTGTGACAAAGGGTGTGTTCGGTCAGAAGACGGTTGCAAAGCTTGATGCTGCAATAATCGCAATGCACGGCATGCATGGTGAGGACGGAACGCTTCAGGGACTCTTTGAGCTTTCAGATCTTCCATATCAGAGCTGCGGAGTAACGGGGAGTTCTGCTTCAATGGACAAGGTCATCACCAAAGCCATCTGCAAAGGCATCGACGTGCCGTGTCTCGACGGACTCTTCTATGAGAGGGATGAAGCTGAAAAGAAGCAGGCTGCTGTCATGGATGAGATAGAGGCGAAGATAGGATATCCTGTCATCGTAAAGCCTGCAAACCTTGGCTCCAGCATCGGCATCAAGAAAGCTCATGACAGGAAGGAACTTGGCGAAGCTCTGGAGCTTGCATGCAGCTATGACAGAAGGATACTGGTGGAGCATGCAATAGATAACCTGAAGGAGATAAACTGTGCAGTCCTGGGGCTTGGCGGAGACGCAGAGACGAGCCTTCTGGAACAGCCTGTATCAAAGGGCGAGATACTTGATTTTGCTGACAAGTATCTGTCAAACGCATCAGGCAGCAAGGGCATGAAGTCACTGGACAGGATACTTCCGGCTGTACTTCCTGAAGAGCAGGAAAAGATCATAAAGGAATCAGCACTGAAAGTGTTCAAATACATGGACATGAAGGGTGTCGTAAGGATCGACTTCATGATAGACATGGATAACGGAAAGGTATATCTCAATGAGATCAATACCATCCCTGGGTCATTTGCCTTCTATCTCTTTGAACCAGCAGGGCTCAAATACAAGCAGATGATCGACAGGCTGGTGGACATTGCGTTCAGAAGACTTGAGGAGAAGAAGAGATCGAATTTTGCATATGATTCATCCATCCTTCAGAAGGTCGGAAAAGGAAGTCTCAAAACAGGAAGGGTAAAGTGATACCTTAATTCAACGGAATAAAGACATATAAGGGCACAGTTGGGAAAATACTGTGCCTTTTGCATACTCTTAAGCTTGGTGCTATTATTGGAACAGGGGACAGATTTCAGCTTTTGACGCCATCTGGCCTCTGAGGGTGAAGAGAACGGAGATATTTGATGGGGGATAAAAAAATGAATGCAGGACATCTGGCAGGCGATATACTTATTTTTCTCACAGTGGCATTTGCTGTTTATCTCTCTGTGGTCATGATAAGGCGGATAAATGCCGTGGTCCTTAAGGATTCGTACAGGAAAGTCTTTTATCTTGAGCTTTTCATCTGTGCCGTTTTTCTTCTCTGTGCCCTGGATATCCGTTTTTCCATATTCACCTGGAAAGGAAGGAGCCTTCTGACAGCCATCGGGTGGATATTGCGTTTGACCGTCTGCATGCTTACCATATCCGTCATTATTCTTGCAGCAAAGATAACCATAAAGGGCCTTCGTACTTCAGATGAGCATCCGGGATATGCAATAGTGCTGGGATTGGCTCTTGAGTACGGGGAGCCCTCAGAGGATCTGATAAAAAGGATAGACACTGCAGAACAGTATCTAAAGTCTGCACCCGGTACAGTGCTGGTGCTTACAGGGGGAAATCCCGATGATTCGGGAAAGACTGAAGCAGAGGTCATGAGAGACATACTGAAGGAGCGTGGAGTGGACGCAAAGCACATGATCCTGGAGGATGCCGCAGGGTCCACCAGGGAAAATTTTGAGAATGTGGTGCAGATCATAGGCGGTGATGAGCCGGTCATCGTCATCACCAGCAACTATCATATGGACAGGGCAGTGTTTACCGCTAAAAAGGCGGGCTTTTCAAGGGTATCAGGATGTCCTGCGCCGTCGTCTCTCACATACTATCCGGCAAATGTCCTCTGGGAAGTCCTCATGGAACTCAACGAACTTACACTTGGGCTTTGATGATCTTTTTTGCCGCTTTTTTCCCGTAAAGGAAAAGGTGACATTTCAAAATAAAAATATGTTTTCATCCTATACATGATATTGACATGTCATATACATACAAATATAATTATTTAAGCGTTTAACAATTTTGCGCTTAATTTTTTATGCACATTGCTTTCGGAAAGGGTAACAATGGAGAAAAATTTTAAGGAAATTGCTAATCTGTTCGAAAATGCACACATTTTCAGAAAGTTTTATGCAAGGAAGGAATTCAAGGAGTTACAGGTAAAACCAAAACAGTTCCCCATACTGAATTACATCTACAATAATCCGGGATGTACACAGGTGGAGATAGCTTCAGAGCTTTACATAAGCCCGGCATCTGTTGCGATCTCAACAAAGAGGCTTCAGAAATCAGGCATACTGGAGAAGGAAGTGGATGAGAACAGTCTGCGTACCAACAGAGTGACACTTACAGATCTCGGAAAGAGCATCGTTGAAAGATCCAGGATACTCATGAGAAACACAGACGCCGTGATGTTTACTGATTTTACCGATGAGGAACTTGAAACTTTAAGATGTTATCTTAAACGCATGGTCAGGAATCTTGCAGGGGAGGAAGGGGAGAACCTTACTCCGCTTACAAGGACCGCGTTTAAAAATAAGATTAAGATGGAAGAAGAAAGTGAGAATGGAGGCGATACTATTTGATAAAAAGATTATGGAATTACCTTGGTAAGTACAAGATACTTATCGTGATATCCACAGTCCTGGTAGTTTCGGAGATTATTTTTGACCTCACCATACCTGTGCTGATGTCAGACATAGTGGACAACGGCATAAGGGGTGATGGAGGTCTTAGCTATGTGATCGAGTGCGGTATAAAGATGGTTGCACTTGCGATCATAGCAGCTATAGCAGGATGTACTTCGGCTGTTCTTTCAGCAAGGGCCAGTGCAGGTCTTTCATATAACATGAGGAATGCTGTATTCCACAAGATACAGGACTTCTCTTTTGGAAACATAGACAAATTCTCAACACCATCACTTCTTACAAGACTTACAAGGGATACATTTGAAGTAAGGATGGCCTTTATACAGGCATGCAGGATCATGATCAGGGGACCTATAATGTTGTTACTTACCATGTTCCTTGCCATAAGGATAAGCCCGTCTCTTGCCATAGTGCTGTTCATTGCGATCCCTGTGATCACTACCACGTTTTTCCTGGTATTCAAGAATGCACATCCTATGTTCGTCGTGATGATGGACAAGTATGACAAGCTGAATGCAAGCATTCAGGAGAACCTCATCGGCATAAGGGTAGTAAAGACTTTCGTAAGACATGATCATGAGATACAGAAGTTCAATAACGCAGCTACAGATGTAAGGGACACACAGGCAAAGGCAGAAAGGATACTCTCCTTCAACAGGCTCGGCATGGAGATATGCATCTATACATGCATACTTGCAGTTGCATGGTTCGGCGGCAACATGATGATACAGGAAAGACTTTCTGTAGGAGATTTCACCAGATTCATAAGCTATATCAATCAGATCATGATGCAGCTTCTTATGCTCAACATGGCAACAGTCCAGCTTGTCACATCCCAGACTTCTGCAGAAAGGATATTTGAGGTCCTGGATGAAAAGATAGAGATAAGTGATGAGAATGCTGACCCTGAAAACAAGGTTAAGGATGGATCGATAGATTTTGATCATGTGAACTTCTCATACAGCAACAACAAGGAGAATCTTACACTGGAAGATATCGATCTGCATATCAGATCCGGTGAGACAGTGGGAATACTCGGAAGTACAGGTACAGGAAAATCGACTCTGGTGCAGCTCATCCCGAGACTTTATGATGTCATGGATGGCTCAGTGAAGGTCGGTGGCATAGATGTAAGGGATTACAAGACATTCGAGCTTCGTGAGAATGTTGCCATGGTGCTCCAGAAGAACGTACTGTTTGCAGGTACTATTAAGGAAAACCTCAAATGGGGCAATGAGGATGCTACAGACGAAGAGATAATCGATGCATGCAAGTCAGCCCAG
>CACZNR010000027.1 GCA_902782475.1 uncultured Eubacteriales bacterium | reverse complement strand
TCTTCCATGAGAACGTCAGTGGCTCCAAGAAGTCTCAGGATCGGATCCTGGAATATGAGGGAGATCCCGGCTATCACTGTAACGGCGATGAATATCATTATGGATACGCTTGTGAAGCTTGCCTTTGCCTCTTCCTGCTTTCCTTCACCCATCTTTCTTGAACAGACAGCATTACCTCCTGTAGCAAAGAGGAATGCCACGGCATCAGTGAATACCATATAAGGAAACAGAATGTTTATTGCAGAGAGGGCATTTGTCCCGACATAATTGGTCACGAACAGACCGTCATCCACAGTCTTGAACACAGAAAAAAAGAACTGCGTGATCATGGTAGGGAACAGATACCTGATAAGTGATGCAAAAGAAAAATCCTGTCCTATCTTGTTTACTGTCTTTTGTTCTTCCATTTTTATGCCTCCTTGTCTTCAATAATGCACCAGGAAATGATAAACTATTGTGTAACACCATAGTCAAGAGGTTTATATGGAAAAGCTGAAAAATATATATACTACCGGGGAATTTGCCCGTGCAATAGGTACCACGAAGGATACCCTGTTCCATTACGACCGCATAGGACTGTTCTCTCCGGAATATACAGGAGGCAACGGTTACCGTTATTATTCCCAGAGGCAGTTCTGGGTGTTCACTGACATACAGAGCCTGAGAAACGTAGGAATGTCTCTTTCAGACATAAAAAGATACATGTCTGACCGTTCCCTGTCGTCCTATGCTGAGCTCCTTCGGAACCAGATCATAACCACAAAAAACGAGATACATTATCTGCAGGACATCCTGAACGATCTTGAAGCCTCCCTCACATATGCCAATGAAGCCATTGCCTCCAGTGATGAATTTTCAGTGGTATACTGCGAAAGCAAATATGGAATACGTACGAGATCCTCCGACGAGGCCTTCGGAAAAGACTTCCTGGATTTCTGGAAGAGGATCCATGACAGTGAATACTTTATCTCAAATATACTGAACTCAGCTGTGAGCATAGATAAGATCACTTCCCCTGCCTACACATATGACTATCTTTATGCCGAGATCAACGGCGAATCCCAGAATGAAGCCGATATAGTAAGAAAGGAAGGTCTTTACCTCACAGGCTATCATCATGGACCTGACGATCTGATATACGATACATATAAAAGGATGTTCTCCTTTGCCGAGGAAAAAGGGATAACCCTCGGAAGCATGGCCTTTGAAGAGTATCTGGCTTATGAGATAGCAGTTACAAACGACACTGACAAGGTCACCAAGCTGTATCTTGAAGTCATCTGAACTGTTAAATTTTGTATAACCGCTCTATGCTTCTTTCAAAAAGAAGTGCATGAGCTTATAATTAAAACATGGTTAAGGATATGAAAATGATAAGACGATCTGTTATTTATATATTGGTACTCTGTATGGTCCTCACAAGCATGATGCTTGGTTCATGCCAGAGACTTCAGACAGCAAGTGAAGTCTGCAACAGCTTCATGATAGCTATGGAGAGAAACGATTTCGAAGCAGCCCATAGCCTTATATGGAAGCGAAGCGGCAGAGTAAGCAAGGACAATTTCATCAGTATGTGCGGGAACATAATAAAGACCCTTGGCATAACAAGGATCTCTTTTCCTTCCTATGAGATAACCGAGAACGGTAATTCCATCACTTTCTCATATACCATAAGATACGAAAAAAGCGACGAGTTCAGCTTCACGAATTCCGCAAAGCTTCAGGTGGTAAAAGAAGGGAGCAGTTACTATATCCAGTATTCAAAGGATATGCTCATACCTGACTATGAACCTGCCTCCAAGATCGTTCGTTCTGTCCTCAAAGGCGAGCGCGGTGAGATATTCACTTCCGACAGGACTGCTGTTGCGGTGAACGATTATTCCGACACTGTTGCCATAAAGGTATCAGCTGACCTGGACGTAAATACCACCATCAACTCCTTAAGCACACTTCTTGAGCTTACTGACAAGGAAGCTGCAAAGATAAGGGAGAGCTATAACACGGCTCTGGAAAGGGAGTACGGTGAAGTCTCAGCATATGTTTTCCCGAAGGGCTCAGTTACTGAAGAGCTCAAGACACAGCTGGAATCCATAGAAGGAGTGTTCATAGACTATAAGCTCACTCCACAGAGATATTATCCATACAGAGAAGTCTATGCCCATGTCGTGGGATATACGAGCAAACCAAATGAAGACGAACTTAAAGCCCTCAAGGAAAAGGGATTCGACGATGCCGAGATAATAGGAAGATACGGCATAGAGGCCGCTTATGATGACTATCTCCAGCCAAAGAGCGGATATGCCTACAGGCTCTACAGACCTGACGGTTCCTACAACTATACCATATATGAGCAGCCTGCCCTGGACGGAGCAGACATATTCCTGACCATAGACCATCAGAGACAGCAGAAGACATATTACCTCATGGCTTCAAAGCTTGCCAGCAACCAGACCGGTGCCACGGTGGAGATGGATCCTTCAAATGGATCCGTGAGCGTACTCATCTCAATGCCAAGCTTCGACCCTAATATCTTCTCCTTCCCTGTACCTACAGAGACATACAATCAGCTCATCGAAGACGAAAGAAGTCCTCTTTACAACAAGGCAACTCTTGGTCTCTACCCTCCTGGGTCTACCATAAAGCCTTTTGTGGCAACACCTGCACTGGAAAAGGGACTTATAACCAAATATTCAGTTTTTCCTTACAAGATAGTAAAGAACACATGGAAACCTGACGAGGTATGGCCATGGGAACCTATCACAAGGACTGAGACTCCTGACAGCGAGCTCAACATGGAAACCGCCTTCAGATATTCTGACAACATCTATTTCTCATGGGTAGCCCTTATGACCGGAGAAGAGACTTTCCTTAAATACATGGAAAGCATCGGCATTGGAAAGGCAGTTCCTTTCGACCTTCCTACCAGCAGATCCAATCTTCTCAATGCCAATACCCAGATGGACAGAAAGATGCTGGCTGACCTTTCCATCGGACACGGCGAGATGCTTATAACACCTATTCAGGCTGCATCCATGTATTCCTGCATGAGAAACAACGGAGACATGCTGGTGCCTAAACTTGTGGAAAAGATTGCCCGTTATGACAAAAATGACGCTGAGGATGTACTTTACCAGGCAGAAAAGGAAGTCTATATTAAGGGTGTAATGAAGCCTGAGACCGTAAGGACTCTTACTCCTGCCCTTATTGCCGTCGTGAACAGTGGTACTGCAAGGAGCCTTAAGAAGGACAACGTCGTCATAGCAGCCAAGACCGGTACTGCTCTTAAAGGTGACAAAAAAAATACCAAGGTCGCCTGGGTTGCGGCCTGGTATGTTGATTCAGATGAAGAAAAGCTTGTAGTGGTCATGACAGAAGGCAACCGTTATCAGCCTGACCACAGGCACGATGTTGCCAAGGTCCTTCTTGAAAAATCAGAGAGCATGTGATCCTGTCACAGGTCTTCACTTATATATGTCAGAAGGCCCTCTTCTTTCCACTGTCTTGTCCTCTCACTGTTCCTTATGAAGATGGTAGCTATGCCCTTCACTTCACAGTCGAATTTCTCAAGCAGTGAAAGTACCGCCTTTATC
>CACZNR010000026.1 GCA_902782475.1 uncultured Eubacteriales bacterium | reverse complement strand
GATGGTGTTTGATGGAAATATGACAGTTCCGTACACAAGTATCCCTGATGCAGGGGAATATGGAGTGGTGGTCACGTCACTTGGAAAGACATTCAACTTTACCGGATTCAACCATGCAAATGTCATAATTGAGAATCCTGAACTTCGGGACAGATATATTAAACAGAAATATTCTGATCACTATGGAAGTGTTGGCCCATTCGAATATGCAGCGATAAAAGGTGCATACTGCCCTGAAGGAAGGGAATGGATGGAAGACATGCTATCATACATAAAAGAGAACAGGGATATCCTTAAAGATGGTCTTGAAAGCATATTCCCTGATGTCATCATATCTCCTGTGGAAGGTACTTCTGTAATGTGGACAGACTGGAGTGGATGCGATCTTCCAAAGGCACCACACAGGTTCCTTCTTGAGGATGCCCTCATCCAGACACAGGACGGAAATGAGTTTGGTCCCGGAGGAAAGAGTCACACAAGGTGGAATTTCTCTGTAGGAAGAGATCAGATCAGAAATGCTCTTGAAAGACTGGATAGAGCAGCAGCTGTTTTAAAGGCAGGAGGATCCAAATAATGTAGTACAGATCTATACTTATAAAAGACACCACAAGGGAGGAGCGCATAAGGATAGTAAATGCATCCCTGGAGGTCTGCGGACAGGAGTGTGAGTTCTGCAATGGATGCGACAATATCGGTGGTGGAAGAGTGGAAACTTTTTATCAGCCATATATTGATGGAGAAAAGGAACTCTGGCAGATAAACAGTGAATACAGGGGTGGAACAGTGAAGGGAAAATACTCAGGATAATCACGTATCTGAAGTGTTATCTATAGCAGTCATAAAAAAATTACATTTTATGAAATGGAAGGAGAATTGAAAAATATTGATTTTTGTATAGAATAGAATAATAAGGTATATCTTTGATTACTGGCAGGATCAGGATTTATGATCAGCGGCAGTTTCCTGATGTGACGGAAAAGATATATTAAAAAGAAGGATAACCATAAATTAAGAAAGGGAGGTAGTTATCAGATATTCACATACGTTTCAGTATTTCTGATATGTATAGTATCTGAAAGTAAGTGTCATGACGATCAACAGATGTTCATATGATTATTATGTTAAAGGTCTCGACATAGAGACCAGGACAGGGTTGCTATTTACGAGGATGAAGCTCGATATAAACAGTACAGTCATAGACTATCTGACTGAAGAACCTGATGATTTCATCAGCTTCAGGAAGATGGGAGCAAAAGACAAGGATATAGACAGGATCAAGAGACTGTACAGTGGCAGATTCGAAGCAATTAATGAAGTCTTCCAGAAGAATAACAGGCCTCCGCTGTTTCCGGATACATCTGATGTGTATGCATGTGCCCTCAGGTATAAGGATCTTCTGAAAAAGAAACCGGATGAGGAACTGAAATCCGAATTTGGATGTTCCTGGCAGGATTATGTTCCTGAAGCACTGAATGTAAAGGCACAGTAAAGTTATTTTAAGGTATTATTCGCACTTAAGTGCAGATCAGAAGATACAGGACCAACGCCGCATCCTGTATTTTTTTATCAGAGCTTATCATTTACTGAAAAAAGGACTATAATATTTCTTGCTGGAGGCTTGGCTCAGCTGGGAGAGCGTTCCCCTCACACGGGAGAGGTCGTGGGTTCGAGCCCCGCAGTCTCCACCATAGATGTTCCCCTGGTAATCAGAGATGTATTGCTGGGGGTTTGTTTTATATGCCGAAGGGAGAAGGGACATGAAGGAAAGGAATACAGAAAGAAGCTATGGCATGAAATGCATGCTCATCATCTTCTTGTGCTTTTTCATGACCTCCACGGGATACATAGCATGGCTCTATGATCTCATGGCCCTGTCCTGGGAAGGTTTTCCTGATCTCATCTCCATGGGAGCCGGGTACCTGCTTCAGGCAGCAGGCATATTCCTGTTCTCCCTGTACATAGGAAAAAGGGGAGACATCAGAAGGCCTCTGGCGATCTTCCTGCTTCCTGCATATCTTATATGCATGATACCTTCATACATAACGGGATCTCTCGCCCTAGCGGTAACATTCGGTTTTCTTTCAAACCTCATATGTGGCATGATAGCCGGGTACTATCTGTACCTTCTTTCCAAGGCTGATATAAAGAACAGGGCAAAGATATTCGGAATTGCCTACGGGGCTTCGACCATTCTGTCCTGGATACTTTCCCTTGCAGCAAAGAACAGCATATACAGTAGTTTTATAAATGCACTCATCTGCATAATCTGCTCTGCTCCAGTGATCCTTATAGAGAGAAGCATCAGGAACTGCAATGATGATGCAGTATCAGAAAGAAAAGATGAAAGGCCTGCAGGCACGAAGTGGATGATACCGGTGGCCTCACTGATAGTGGCCCTTTTCAGCATCGTGGAGCACATATGCTTCTCATTTCCGTCTTCAGACATAAAGGGGACCGTGCATCTGGAGCTTACAAGACTGTTCTATGGAGCAGGACTCGTCATAGCGGGACTCATAAGCGACAGGAACAGAAAGCACGGAGCAGTGATAACACTTGGTGCTCTTGTTCTTCCATTCATCACTCTTACCCTTAAGAACGGGGCAGTACCTGCTGGTATAGTATGGTCCTTGAGTTATTTTGCAACAGCATTCTTCTCGGTCTACAGGGTGATACTGTTCTGTGACCTGGCTGACAGGAAGAAGGACTGCCGTATCTCAGGATATGGACTAATGGCAGGAAGGATCGGCCAGTCAGCAGGTACTGTGCTGAGCTTTGCCTTATCACATTCAGTGATGGCCATGGCAGCTGCCGGAGCAGTGCTTTACTGTGTGGCGGTATTCGCATTCTTCTGGCTGTATCAGAAGATATACATGCCTGATGCTGACAGAAGGATGAGCGAGGAAGAACACTTCCAGAGATTCGCACTGAAGCACGACCTTTCACAGAGGGAAAGGGAGATAATGAGGCTGCTGCTTCAGAAGGAGACCACTCCCATGATAGCAGACAGGCTCTTCGTTTCAGAGAGCACCGTGAAGTTCCATGTCCATAACATACTCCAGAAGACAGGCTGCTCTTCTAGGAAGGAACTCTACGAGCATTTCGAACAGGACAGAAGAGGGTCCTGAGATATCCCATCACAAAAGCATTTTTAAGTACCTATACCAAAAACTGGACTACGGGTTTCAAGTATCTTTATGTATCATTTATCTGTAAAAGTATGATTTCTGCAGGAGGATACATATGTTTTCAGGAGCAAGAAGAGTTATCTCATTTATTGTAGCACTGCTGCTGATGCTTTCTCTTTCCGGATGTTTCGGAGGGTTCACACCTGATCCCGGCCAAACTGACCCGCCGGAAGATATCTCTGACATAACTGATCCTTCAGAGGATATGGATGATCCCGATGACGGTTCTGATGAGCCTGACAGTTCCTATGAAGGAAGTGATATAGATGTTCCTGATACGGACGTGAAGATCGTTCCGTCTGAGAGCAGTCAGGTAAAATATACCAGGTTCGATAACGGTCTTGTAAGCTTCGATGTGCCTGCGGGATGGAGCATACAGGTACCTGATGTGGGATACATAAGCTATACCTTCAAGGTCTTCGATCCCAAGAATGAAGACAGGATGTTCATCTTTTGTCTCAAGTTCACTGGCTTCATGAAGACGGAGAAGGCAAGAAGGTTATGGCAGGACCTTTACCCTGCGACCTTCTATTCAAAGCTCACTCCTGTGGATCCCCAGACCACGGAGCAGTTCTACAGAGTATGGACCGAAAATGCAAAGCTGGTCAATGAGGAACAGATAGTATATCCGTATTTCCCGTACATCTATGACATGAATACACTGGAGACCATAGGAAAGGCACCCATGGGCGGTGATGTCCTGAGGGTCACATTCAAGAATGAAGAAGGAAGGCTCATGCAGGGTCTTTTCACTTCAACGATATATGATCCGGGCCCATATTACATGTATGGAGAGGATGTGGCACAGCTGAGCGCGCTTCACAATTTCATGCTGATGGCACCGGAAGAGGAATTCAATGACTGGCAGGCTGTTATGGATCACTGCATAGGGACCATACAGTTCAGCGACGCATTCATGGAAGGATACAACAGGGAACAGGACATAGTTGTTTCCATCGTCAGGGCAAATCAGAAGATATTCGATGAGATGTCCGGCATGATCATGGATTCCTGGGAGAAACGCAACACCTCATATGACATAATAAGCCAGAAGAGGAGTGATGCCACACTGGGATATGAGAGGGTGTACGATGTGGAGACAGGAAAGATATACCGTGCATACAACGGATTTCTGGATGATTACAGGGGAAACAGGTACAAGTCTGTCACGGATGAGATGTATTCATATACCGTTGATGGCTATATAGTCAAATAAAAAAGGAGTATGGGGGTCTGCCGGATGGCAGGCCCTGTCTGCAACATCGTAAAACCATAGGACCGTATACACCGACCAGAATTGACCCGGTGGAAGGAAAGGATGTAAATCGAATGAACAGGTCAGCAAGATGTTTTATAAGGATCATGTGCCTCATAGCATGTCTGGTGATGCTTACCGGATGCATACGCTTCCCGGATCCTAAGCCGGATGTGCCGGTACCTTCATCAGAAGAACATGGAGGCTCCACGAAGCCTGATGTTACGGAAAAGAGCACTGATGTCTCATCCTTTGACGGAAGACAGGTGACTGAGAAGGACATAGATGCCATAAACGACGAACAGGTGCTGTATATCTATGATGAGGAAGGATTCCTTACCACGATAGTGGGAAGGTTCTATGACAGACCTGTAAAGGACTTTGATGATGCAATAAATGCCTTCAATCCCTTAAGAGGAATGATGGGGCTCGTAAAGGAGATACAGCCCTTTGCAGTCTATGAATCAAAGGATCAGGACGGATACCATTACTATACATACCAGCAGCGCTACGGGAATCAGACGCTGTGGGGAGCTACCCTGAAGATCGTTACTGACAGGGATGGTTGGACCGTTGCCATGTCATCCTCATTCAGGAATGTTTCCCAGCCGGAGACTGTAAAGAAGATAGATGAAAAGCAGGCCCTCCAGATAGCAATGGATTCATATGAGGGTGCAGACAAGCTGACATTCTATCCTGAACAGACCCATGAGCTGGCAATAGCCTTTGACAGCAGATATTTCAACTGCTTTGTGGTGTATTCAGACAATGACAGGCCGGACATACTGGAACAGCAGTATCTGGGACATTTCGTGAGCTTTGACGGGGAATATGTCACCAACATGCCCATGCAGGATTTCGAATCTGACTCATATGACCAGTATGAGACCGACTCGGCATTCGATGTGCTGGAACAGCATTATGTAAAATACGACCTCACTTATCCTAACGGAAAGAAGTATCAGGTGGACATGCCTGTCTGCTACAATCCTGTGAACAGGATGTACATACTTGCCGATAAGGAAAGGAAGATGATGCTGGCTGACTATTCCGACTGGAAGTACAGGGATACCCTGAGCCCAGTCATGAGCAGTTCGCCAACAGACTGGAAGGCAGACCACATACTTGTATACTACAACTACATGAGGGCGTATGACTTCTACAGGGACAATTTCAACCTCAATGGGCCTGACGGCTTCGGACTGCCTGTCCTCATCACTGTTGACTGGAAGGACAGGAATGGAAGACCCGTGAACAATGCATGCTACTGGGGAGACAAGAACGGATGGGCATGCTTCGGGGTGAGCACTGCAAACAACTGGTGCCAGGCACTGGATGTGGTGGGACATGAATACACCCATGCCGTATTCCAGCATCAGATGCAGGGAAGCGTATATACCAATGAGAGCGGTGCCATAAACGAATCTATGGCAGACATCATGGGAAACATTATAGAGATGTCCTATGATCATACATTCGATACCTCATGGAGCATCTGTGAGGCTTCCGGCTATGAGATGAGGACCATGTCAGACCCGAGAAGACATGAACAGCCTGCAAGGGTAGGCGACAAATACTACATAGCTCCTGTGGGATATCCGTCTTCCAGTAATGACACTGGCGGTGTCCATACAAACAGCTCACTTACCAACTATGTCGCATACTATATGCATGAGGAGGGATGTGATCTTCCGACACTGGCCCAGATATGGTACATTGCAGCAGAGATCATGACCCCATATTCCGATTATGATGACCTTTATGCCTGCCTGAGATACGGATGCAGGGTCCGCGGAAGGGAGGACATGGAAGATGCAGTGACGGATGGATATGTGATGACCGGAATGGCCGGGGACAGGATGACAAAGGCGAGGGAATATGTGGAGCCGGGTTACGGAAGGGTGTATTTCTACGTGCCTGAGGATACCATCGGAACGAACATTCAGATAGAGCTGTATGATACGGTGGGAAACAATGTGAACGACCTCATAGGGATCTACTATCCTGCAAAGAACGGACTTTGTACATTTCAGGTGGAGAAGAACAGGAAATTCTGCTTTGCCCTTGTCCAGTTCAACAGCAATGATACCCTGATACTGTATTACAGTTCTGACGGACAATGGACAAAGAGCAATTCGAACTGGGGCATATTCACACTGCAGGAGGGCTCCGTGAACAAGATACCGGATCCGTCCTGAGATGATGAGATGATGTTTTTCCTGAGCTGCCTTACATGTAGTATAATCATATAAAGAATGATCAGGAGGACAGGGACATGAAGGTCGATCCCATTGAATTCACCCTTAAGGACGGAAGGACTGCAGTGATGAGAAGTCCCGTGGAAAATGACATCCAGGATATGCTCAGTTATCTGTACAGATCTTCAGGGGAGACTGAATTCATACTCAGGTATCCTGAGGAATGCGACAGATATACATATGAAGACGAGAAGAGGCTTTTCGAGAGCCTTGACGTTTCAGAGAATCAGACCATGATCATAGTCACTGTGGACGGGAGGATCGCAGGAGCCTCCACCATAGCATGGAGTTCATACGAGAAGATCAGACACAGGGCCAATGTATCCATAGTGCTGCTGAAGGAATTCTGGGGCCTAGGGATAGGGACCAGGGTCTTTGAGGAGCTCATAAGGATAGCAGAAAAAAACGTAAACATAACACAGATGGAGCTGGATTTCGTTGAGGGAAACGAAAGGGCAGAGGCTCTGTACCGGAAGATGGGATTTCAGATAACAGGCTACACTCCAGGTGCCATAAGGCTTCGGGACGGAAGAGTGCTTGGGGAATATAAGATGGTGAGAGAGATCAGAAGATGATCATCATAAAAAAGATCACTTTAGGCGGATCCTCCGGACAGCATCCGGGGGATCTGTTTTAGTAGTTTGAAAATATCAGGAACAGGATATAATAATTGTATAAAATTAAATTTTGAACAATTAATAAAAAGGAGATAGCCGTGAATATAGCCGTAAGCTACTTTACAAGGACAGGAAACACAAAGAAGTTTGCTGAGGCAGCTGCAGAAGAATGACATACTTCTTGATGATTATGAAGGCGGATGCGTGCTTAACGAAAAGAAGGAACTTGTCGAACAGCTGCTACATGCAGAGAAATAACTGACTACTGACATCCTGCATCTCTGCAGGATGTTTTTGCAGGGGGAACCATGATAGTCTACCATACAGCATATGAAGAGATAAAAAAGCCTGACGTGAGCTTCGGCAGGAAGAATGCTGATCTTGGAGCAGGATTCTACGTGTCCTTTTCTGACAATTTTGCTTCCAAATGGGGCAGAAGAAAAAAGGGAAGCTCAGTATATGTGAACTCCTATGAGCTTGATACTGAGGAACTTAAGGTACTGAGGTTATCAAAGGACAGGACATGGCTTCGATACTTAAGAAGGAACAGAGCGGGATATCCGGATGCATTTGGTGACTATGACATCATCATAGGACCTGTGGCAAACGATACTGTCTACGACATGTTTGGTCTTATCACGAGCTCTCTTCTTGATGAAGACACCGCTCTTGAACTGTTAAAGCTTGGTCCGGAAATGGTCCAGATGGCAGTAAAGAGCAGAAGGGCTGCAGAAAGGATGGATTTTCTATCATCCTATGTCATCGATGATGAGACACTTCTGAAAAATGCATCCCTGCTTAAGGTAGAGGAAACTGAATATCAGGATCTCGTTTCTTCATACTTTGAAGAAATGAAATAAGATGTGGCAATATTGTCAGATTGTGATATAATTGGGTTAGCACATGCTAACTAATGTGATACGGAAGTGAAATCATGAAACAATACAAACTTGGAATAGAAGGTATGGCCTGCACCATGTGTGAGGCACACATAAAGGATGTCATATATAACAATGTCAGTGATGCAAAAAAGGTACATGCTGATTTCAGAAAAGGCGAAGCATCCTTTGTTTCCGAAGAAGCTGATATTGAAAAACTTAAGGATAAGATAAGTGAGACAGGATACTCTCTTACCTCAGTCTCAGAGGAAGAATATCAGAAGAAACGCTGGTTCGGAAGATGACAAAAGATATCATTCTGGGACTACTTATACCGTTTCTTGGAACATCTCTGGGATCTGCCTGTGTATTCTTCATGAAGGATACTCTTTCAGATAAGGTGCAGAGAGCTCTTACGGGGTTTGCAGCCGGTGTCATGGTGGCTGCTTCCATATGGAGCCTTATAATCCCGGCCATAGAGCAGTGTTCCGAAATGGGAAAGCTGTCATTTCTGCCTGCCTTTGCAGGATTCTGGATAGGTATACTTTTCCTGCTGCTTCTTGACAGCGTAGTACCGCATCTTCACAGGAACATAGGTCAGGTGGAAGGACCGAAGTCAAAGCTCACAAGGACCATGATGCTCGTGCTTGCTGTGACCATACACAATATACCTGAGGGCATGGCTGTTGGAGTTGTATATGCAGGTCTGAGATCAGGGAGCACAGGGATAACCTCAAGTGCATGCATGGCGCTGGCATCTGGTATCGCCATACAGAATTTTCCTGAAGGTGCCATAATCTCAATGCCTTTGAAGGCTGAAGGCAAGCCCAAGTCATCCTCATTTTTCTATGGAGTCCTCAGTGGTGTGGTGGAGCCTGTATTCGGACTCATAACAGTACTGGCATCGACACTTCTTACTCCTGTGATACCATATTTCCTGAGCTTCGCAGCTGGTGCGATGTTCTATGTGGTAGTTGAGGAACTGATCCCGGAGATGTCTGCCGGAAAACATTCGAACATAGGTGTCATATCCTTTGCCGTAGGGTTTACCCTTATGATGGCTCTGGATGTGGCCCTTGGATAAAACTCCTTTTATATACTATCTTGGTACCGGGTAAGTCAGCTGCTGGCAGCCCGGTACACTTTTTATCACAGGCTATCTTTGATATAATACCCCTTGAGGTCAGGACTATGGATGAACTTGTATTTTACAGAGATGACAAAAGGATATGCGGAAAGCTTTTGAGACCTGCAGGAAGGGAAGTTTTTCCACTGGTCATAATATCCCATGGATTTGGAAGTGATATGAGGAGCAATCTTCTTGTAGCTTCTCTTTTTGCCGAGAACGGGATCGGTGCATTCATATTTGATTTCATTGGCGGAGGACGGGAAACTGTCAGCGACGGAAAGATGACTGAGATGTCTGTACTTACAGAATCGGAAGACCTCATGACAGTTATAGATGAGCTTAAG
>CACZNR010000025.1 GCA_902782475.1 uncultured Eubacteriales bacterium | reverse complement strand
TCTCTTTTCCTGCTATGATCTCTGCTCCTTTTATACTTACCTTCACAGGCTTGTTTACCTTAAGCGTAACAGCCTCATCACTTATATTTGTTGGAAGGTAACCTTTGTTTCCAACGGTCACAGTCACCTTGAATATGCCCTTTTCCACCTCTTCAGTCTCGATATCATCGATGGACAGTTTAGGCATGGAAAGTACGAACCTCATATTGAACTTGGTATCATTCTCACACTCGTTAAGGAGATATTCTTCCGGAGGATTCTGAAGAGTCCTCTTGATATTGAAACCTCCTATCTCTACCTTTCCAAAGGCAGGATGGTCAAATTCCTTCCATTCAGAATAATATCTTGGAGCATGCTCCTTCACCCATGCCATGCAGGCATTGAACCTCTCGATGGTCTTGTCGAATCTTGGAGCTTTCTTCTGTCCCCATTCCACAGGGACACCTGCCTTCTCTGCCAGATTCCAGAATTCTATAGTGTATGCTATTATCCCCTGTGTCTGGTACATCCAGTCATCAAGTGCTCCACTGTCATAATGACTCTGGTCTGACATGAAGCTGTCATAGATGTTTATAGGTATGTATCCAAGCTCTTCCTTTCCCATATTGGCTATCTGCTTGAAGCTCTCCGCGTCTCCATGGGATATGGTGGATTCAGGTCTTGTTCCCGGAGGAGACAGCACAAGTCCCCCGCTTGTGTGACCTATTGCAGCTCCGCCTATGTTCGGATGAGCAAGTACGAAGTCTGCCACAGCCTTTGTTTCAATGTTGCTTAAAGGATACTTTCCTGCACCTTTCTGCCTGTAATCCGCAAACCATCCATAAGGGAAGTTCCTGTTGAAGTCCAGTCCCCAGTCTGCCTTCTTTTCCTTGAGGTTCTCATCACCATCAAAGCTTTCCAGGTAGCCTTCCTTATATATGTCATAGAAGTCACCTTCAAAATCACTTGGACTCCTCTTTACCATCTGGTCCTTGTTTGCAGGATCGATCTTCCATGCACCATAAGGAGTTTTTATCCTCATCATCCTTATAACGCCATCCCCGTCAATGTCCTCAGGAACAATGCCGCCTTTTTCCGGCAGATACTCCCTGTTCACAGAACGCAGCGAATAAGGTGTCTTGAAATAAGTCTCTGCACCGTCAGGTGTGACCCTTGGAATGACATAGACAGTGTATTCATCAATTATCTTTGTAGCTGCCTTGTCCTCTCCGTAGTTGGTAAGAAGGTAATCTATGGTGTGCATTGCACACATGGAAGCGGTTATCTCTCCGGCATGGATATTGCCGTCAAGGTACCAGCCCGGTTTTGAAAGTGCATTTCCTGTTTCCTTATTGGTTATGGTAAGCACATACTGATTTCTTCCCTCTTCAGTGATACAGTTGACATCAAGGTCTGTAAGTGAAGGGTATTTTTCCGCAAAATATTCAAGATCAGCCTTGAGCTCTGCATAATCAAAATAATGGTCATATTTGAATGTAGTCTTCATCCTGTTTCTCCGTTCATTTAATCATTCTGAGCACTATTATCATCATTTATATGCAATTAGTCAAGGGTTTTCTGCATATTTATTCATTTTTATCCCATTTTTCAGCATAATAATACGGCTTATGACAAAAAAAAGACCCCTGCCCGTACAGGCAGGGACCATATAAGCTTATTCACCTCTGACGTTTCCGCTGTTCACACCGTCATTTGCTTCTCCAAGTGGCAGCCAGTTTTTTATGACATTCCCTATCTCCATGTCCCAGAGATCCCATTCATGTGCATATCCGGGATATTCATTGTATGTGACTTCTGCGCCAATGCTTTTAAGGAGGTCCCTGTATCTCTGATTCACTCCCAGAAGGCCGTCGTCAAGTCCGCAGGATATGTACACCTTAGGGAGCAGAGGATCCTTCCCTTCTTCCTTCTGTCTTCTCAGTTCCTCGATCATGACAGCAGGATTCTTGTCAGTTTCCTTATCCTTTTCGTAGTCCACGAACACTCTCTGTTCGTTTTTGAGCTGATCACAGTTCTCATCCATGATATGGAGAGCACCTGAAAGGCATATGATCCTTCCGAATGTATCCCTGTACTTAAGGCCGTTCCTCATGGCTCCGAATTCTCCCATGGAAAGTCCTCCGATGAAGGTATCCTCTCTCCTGTCAGACAACGGAAGCATTGCCCTTGTGATCTCCACGAGCTCTTCTCCTATGAACCTACCATAATCGTTATTGGGCAATACATTATCCGTGTAGAAGGAATTGTCACCTGAAGGCATCACTACTGCAAGGTCATGCTCCTGAGCCCATCTCTGTACTCTTGTTCCTGTGATCCAGTCAGTATAGTTGCCGATAAGACCATGAAGCAGATACAGAGTCTTGAACTTCTTTCCTGTATTGAAGTATTTTCCTTCCGCATAATCAAACTTGTCTATGGGAAGTACCACGTTGAGTGTCACAGTGCGAAACAGCGCACTGGAAGTATAATCGACCTGGATAAGTGCCATTTTAGGATCTCCTTTTTTGTATGTCTGTTACTTTTATGTACATATTATACTTCATCATTCTGTTCTCAGTGCTACAACAGGATCCTGTTTTGC
>CACZNR010000024.1 GCA_902782475.1 uncultured Eubacteriales bacterium | reverse complement strand
GGCAAGAGAGGCTCTGTAGTCGTAATGAATTACAAGACGGGAGAGATACTTTCAAGTGTCAGCATCCTTACATTTGACCCGAAGACGGTCAATACCGAACACCTTAAGGATACGGCTCTCGTGGACAGGGCAACCATGGGAAGATATGCTCCCGGTTCCATAATGAAGATAATAACAGCCTCAAAGGCAATAGAGAAAAATATAGATCTGACATATACCTGTACGGGAAAAGAAATAATAAACGGACAGGTAGTAACATGTACACATAAACACGGAGAACAGGATCTGGAAGAGGCATTTGCCAATTCCTGCAATACATATTTTGCAAAGCTGTCTGTGGAGATAGGTGGAAGGGATCTTCTGAAACAGGCTGAAAGATTCAGATTCAATACAGCTTTTGATTATTCTGACATCATACTGTACAGGAGCAACTTTGAGGTATCCCAGGATGATGGTGACGTGGCATGGGCAGGAATAGGACAGTACAATGATCTCGTGACCCCAATGCATGTTGCCATGATAGGAGGGGCTGTGGCTAACAATGGTATCATGGTAGAGCCGAAGCTTCTTCTGAAAGTGGGTAATACCGAACAGAGATCGATCTTTTCAAACGGTACATCTGTCATCAGTCCTGCCGTTGCATCACGGCTTAAAGATATGATGAAAAAGGTGGTTGACGAAGGAACCGGAACTACAGCAAGCATCTCCGGGATCAATGTATATGGAAAGACCGGAACCGCCGAATATTATGAGGATGGTGAGATCAAGAATCATTCATGGTTCGTTGGCTTCATGGATGAGGAAAGACCATATGTGGTATCTGTAATATTTGAAGGAGCAGGCTTCGGGTCGAAGTATGCAGCTCCAATGGTGAAGACTGTATTCCAGTATATGATAGGACATGGGTACTGATAATGAAGATTTACAGTGATACAGTAGAAGAAAAGATCAAGACTCTTCCTGAAGAGCCGGGCGTTTACCTTATGAAGGATAAGGATGGTACGGTCATATATGTAGGTAAAGCCAGGATCCTTAAAAACAGGGTCAGGCAGTATTTTGGTTCCGGAGCACAGAATAACTCCAAGACCAGAGCCATGGTGGACCAGATAAATGATTTTGAATACATAATCACTGATAGTGAAAAGGAAGCCCTTATACTTGAGTGCAATCTCATCAAGGAATATTCACCCCATTACAACATCCTTCTGAAGGACGGAAAGCATTATCCCTATGCAAAGATAGACCTGAAAAAGGACTTTCCGATAATCGAGATCGTCAGAAAAGTTGAGAAGGACGGGGCAAGATATTTCGGACCATACTATGAAAGCTATTCAATAAAGGAAACACTGGATACCATATATAAGCTGTTCCCGCTGAGGAGCTGCACAAGAGAGATCACCGAGGGTGGCAGGAAGGAAAGGCCATGCCTTAACTATCAGATGGGAAGATGCTTTGCACCATGTGCAGGACTCATATCAAAGGAAGATTACAGGAAGATAGTGGACAGGGTCCTGGATTTTCTCGGTGGAGACTATTCCCAGATCGAAAAGGAACTGAAGCAAGACATGAAAAAGGCTTCTGACGCACTGGAATTTGAGAAGGCAGCATCCTTCAGGGACAAGCTGGCACTTCTTGACAAGGTGAAGACCAGACAGAAAGCCAGCTTCCCTGATCTCAATGACAGGGATATCTTCTCTGTCTGCGAAGGAGAAAAGTACAGTGTCCTGCAGGCATTCTTTGTCAGGAAAGGCAAGATCAACGGAGCAAAGCGCTGGTACCTTGACAGGAATGAGAACAGACAGGAAGTCATGGGATCATTCCTCAAGCAGTATTATATGGAAGAATCCTTCGTTCCAAAGAACATATATCTCAATGCAATGCCGGAGGACACCGATGTCATAAAGGAATGGCTTCAGGAGAAAGCGGAACACAAGGTGGAACTGATACTTCCGAAGCGCGGAGAATTCAGAAGACTGGTCGACATGGCAGAGAAGAACGGGTCAGAAGCTCTTAAGCGCAAGGAAGCCAGTGAGATCAGGGATTATGAGAGGACCAGGGGAGCTGC
>CACZNR010000023.1 GCA_902782475.1 uncultured Eubacteriales bacterium | reverse complement strand
TCAGATCTTGAAGAGCTTTCCAAGGACATCTCTTATTACTCAGAATGTGATGATGAGGAATTCACCCAGAGACAGTATGAGGATATGGTCAAGGAGGCCAAGAGGATCATGTCCCAGAATGACAAGATCCGAAAGACCCTTGAAGAGCTTGCCCAGAACATAGAGAAACAGGAAGCAAAGCTCATGAACTTCCTTGTGAGCATCAGGGATGCACAGAAGAATGTTGAAGAGCTTACAGCAAAGTATAAGGAAGAACAGCTTGTAAAGGATGACAGGCAGACAGAACTTGAAACAAGGATAAAGGAACTGGAAAAGAACATCCCGGGGGATGTCCTTGAAGAGTTCAGAAAGGTAAAGACCAACAGGCCGAAACCTGTGGCAGTCTATGAGAATGGACGCTGTTCAGGCTGCAACATGCAGCTTCCTCCGCTGTATTCAGGCAGGATACAGAATGAAAAAATAGTAAAATGCGAACATTGTGGTAGAATACTGGTCGTTATCTGATAAAATAAACTGACATTGACTGAGGAATACAAATGGCTGCACATATGTGAGGAACTTCCGAGCACCACAGAGTAAGGACGCCGGGTAACGCCCGGTGAAGGCGACTTCAAGGAAAGTGCAACAGAGATATACCGCATCAGAAATGGTGTAAGGGTGGAAAGGCGAGGTAAGAGCTCACCAGGATCATTGGTAACTTTGATCCTCTGTAAACCCCGTCCGGTGCAAGATTGATATAGGAGCATTTAATAGTTACTCGCTAAGCTTCGTGTAATCGCTGGAACCTGCTGGTAACAGCAGGTCAAGATAGATGGCCATATAAACAGAACTCGGGGTATGGATTCACTCAGTTGATATATAAAAGACAGTATCTTACTGTCTTTTTCTTTGAAAAGGAGTATGTATCATGAAAACTTTTATCTCAGGAATCATGTCGGGACTTCTGGTCTCGATAGGCGGAACTGTATTTCTTGCCTGTGACAACAGGTATGTTGGTGCGGTGATGTTTGCGGTTGCCCTTCTCTGCATATGCTATAAGGGCTACTATCTGTTCACCGGAAAGATCGGATACAGTGTTGAAAAAGGCGGGGAACACAAGGTAAGGGACCTTATCGTTGGACTTGCAGGAAATGCAGTCGGTGCATACGGCACAGGTGTCCTCGTAGCTCTTGCAAAACCTCAGCTCAATGAGAATGCCGTAAAGCTCGTATCAGGAAAGCTTGCCATGGATCTTCTCCCTGTATTCTTTGCGGGATGCATGTGCGGAGTGCTCATGTACATGGCGGTCAGCATCTACAGGGATAACAGGACAGCCCTTGGAATACTTTTCTGCATACCGGTATTCATACTGTCAGGATTTGAGCATTCCATAGCCGATATGTTCTATTTTGCAGCTGCCATGAGCTTCGGTGTTCCGTCACTTCTGTTCGTCATAACGGTAGTGCTTGGAAATGCAGTCGGTGCAATACTGGTATCTCTTGCCACCATATATATAAAGAAGGAAAAAAGCTGATTAAACTCCCTGTTTAAAGGGCACTTTGAAAATTGCAAGATAAAAGCATTTATGATAAGATATCATTTGCCTATTTTTAGGGTATAGGCACCAGAGAGAATAATATAAATGTATTTATGAAAGGAATACACCATGGCAACATTTAAGGAAATCGGGAAAAACAAAGTCCAGATCGATTTTGAGATCGAAAGAGAAAAGTTCAATGAATCAATGAACAAGTCCTATCTGAAGAACAGGGGCAGATATCAGGTACCTGGATTCAGGAAGGGAAAGGCACCAAGAACCGTACTTGAGAAGTACTACGGCGAGGGACTGTTCCTGGAGGATGCCTTTGACGATGCTTTCCCGGAAGCATATCAGAACGCAGTTAAAGAACTGGACCTTTTTGTAGTGTCACGTCCTGAGAACGTGGATATAGTATCCATGGAGGAAGGCGAGAATCTGAAGATCACTGCAGAAGTTTACATAAAGCCTGAAGTTGAGCTTGGCTCATACAAGGATATAGAAGTTGAGTACGAAGACATCCCTCTGGCTGAAGATGCCATCACAAGAGAGATCGATGCTGCAAGAGAATCCAATGCAAGATTTGAGAGCGTTGAGAGAGCAGTAGAGAATGGGGACAGAGTAATACTTGACTATTCAGGTTCAGTTGACGGAAAGAAATTCGAAGGTGGTACAGCTGAGGCACAGACTCTGGATATAGGTTCAAACACCTTTATCCCTGGTTTTGAGGAACAGCTGGTCGGAATGAAGAAGGACGAGCAGAAGGACATCGAAGTGACATTCCCTGAAGAGTATCACGAGAAGAGCCTTGCAGGAAAGCCTGCAGTATTTGCCATCAAGATAAATGATGTCAAGGAAAAGATCGTTCCTGAAGCTGACGATGATTTTGCACAGGATGTTTCAGAATTTGATACATTCGAAGAATACAGGAAGGACGTTGAAGAGAAGCTCATCAAGCAGAATGCTGAGCAGAACAAGATGAGACTTGAGAGCGCTATCATCGAAAAGATAGTTGCTGATTCAAATGTTGATATCCCTGCTCCTATGGTAGAGACACAGATCGATAACGAGATCCAGGAGATGTCCTACAATCTGGCTTATCAGGGAATAACCATGGACGACTATCTGAAGTATGTCGGACAGACAATGGATGGTCTCAGAAACTCTGTAAGGAATGCAGCAGAACACAGAGTAAAGACACAGCTGGTGCTTGATGCCATCAAGGACAAGGAGCAGATCAAGGCAAGCGAAGAGGAACTCAACGACCTGTTCAAGGAGTTTGCTGATGCCCAGAAGAAGACCATCGAGGAGATCAAGAAGGATCTTGATGCTGACTCAATGGAATACATCGAGAACAGGGCAGCATTTGATGCTCTTGGAAACTACCTTATAAAGAATGCAAAGACAGTAGCACCTAAGAAGGAAGAGGAAAAGAAGAAAGAAGAGGCTTCAGAAGAGGCCTGAAACAACGAAAGTCTACCGAAAAGATCAAGCTTAAATATTTTATATGAGAAGTAGGTGATCAAATGAGTTTTGTACCAGTAGTAGTAGAACAGACAAACAGGGGAGAGCGCTCCTATGATATTTATTCAAGATTGCTGAAGGACAGGATAATATTCCTTTCCGGAGAGATCGACGACTACACAGCAAACATAGTTGTTGCACAGATGATATTCCTTGAGGCAGAGGACCCTGATAAGGATATATACATGTATATCAACAGCCCGGGTGGCTCTGTTACAGCAGGAATGGCTATCTATGACACCATGCAGTATGTGAAATGTGATGTTTCCACCATATGCATCGGAATGGCAGCAAGCATGGGTGCATTCCTTCTCAATGCAGGTACAAAAGGAAAGAGGAAGGCTCTTCCTAACAGTGAGATAATGATCCATCAGCCCCTTGGAGGAGCTCAGGGTCAGGCAACAGATATTGAGATACAGGCAAAGCATATCATAAAGATCAAGGAGAAACTTGCCGGAATATTATCCGAAAGGACAGGAAAGGATCTTGACCAGTTGAAGGCTGACATGGAGAGAGATTTCTGGATGTCATCGGAAGATGCCAAGGAATATGGTCTTATAGATGAGATCATTCCTGCCAAGAAATGAGGAATGAAGCTTGAGCAAAAAATCAGATGATGTGAAAAAAGTCCGCTGCTCGTTCTGCGGAAGGACCCAGGACGAAGTAAGACGGATCATAGCAGGGCCGGGAGTATACATATGCAATGAGTGCATAGATCTCTGCCAGTCCATCATAGACGAGGAATTTGAGAGCGAGTACGAGCATTTCGATGCTTCAAGCATAGATCTTCCGACTCCAAAGGAGATAGTGGAGAAGCTCAACGATTACGTCATAGGACAGGAAGAGGCCAAGAAATACCTCGCAGTCGCTGTCTACAATCATTACAAGAGGATAGCCGAAGATAATGACGACGGAGTGGAGATCCAGAAGAGCAACATCCTGCTCCTTGGACCTACAGGATGCGGAAAGACGCTTCTTGCACAGACTCTTGCAAGGATACTTGAGGTACCTTTTGCCATAGCTGATGCGACTACTGTCACAGAAGCAGGTTATGTCGGCGATGACGTGGAGAACATCCTCTTAAGGCTCATACAGAATGCTGATTACAATATCGAGAAAGCTGAAAAAGGGATCATTTATATCGACGAGATAGACAAGATAGCAAGAAAATCGGAGAGCACATCCATAACAAGGGACGTTTCCGGTGAAGGCGTTCAGCAGGCACTTCTCAAGATACTTGAGGGAACTGTTGCCAACGTGCCTCCTCAGGGAGGAAGGAAGCATCCTCATCAGGAGATGCTCCAGATAGATACCACGAATATACTTTTCATCTGCGGAGGAGCTTTCGTGGGACTTGAGGACATAATAGAGAACAGAGTGGGTGAAAAGTCCATGGGATTCGGTGCAAACGTGAAGACCAAAAAGGAAAAGAGCCAGGGTGAATTATTCTCTCAGCTGATGCCTGAAGACCTTCTGAAATTTGGTCTCATACCTGAGCTCATCGGACGTATACCAATGGTGGTAGCACTGCATCCGCTGGATAAGGAAGCTCTCATAAACATCCTCACAGGACCGAAGAATGCCCTTGTGAAGCAGTACAAGAAACTGTTCAGGATGGATGGTATAGACCTGGAGTTTGAGGATGATGCCATATCCGAGATCGCTGAGGAAGCCCTTACAAGGAATACCGGAGCAAGGGGACTCAGGTCCATAATCGAGACCATAATGGTGGATGCCATGTATGAAGCTCCTTCGGACAAGAGCATCAGGAAGTGTATCGTTACAAAGGATGCGGTACATGATCCGAAAAAACTCGTCTATGAATATGATGAGCCCTCGAGATTAAAAGATAATGCATGAACCACAGAAGCAGCCTTTGAGCTGCTTCTGTTTGTAAAAAATAGTAAAGGATCAAATTTATGTTTGAACGAATAGATCATTATGATATACCAATGGTGGCACTCAGGGGAATGATAGCATTTCCGAATTCCATCATAAATTTCGAGGTCAGCAGGGACATATCCATCAAGGCTGTGGATCATGCCTTCAAGAACAATGAATACCTGTTCCTGACTGCACAGAGGAATTTCAGGGTGGAATCACCTTCCATTAGAGATGTATACAAGACAGGAGTGCTCTGCAAGATAAACCATGTGATAAAGACACAGAACGGTGGCTTCAGGGTGCTGGCAAAGGGTATTGCCAGAGCCAGGATAGATGACTCCGCTTTTACGGATCATTTCACAGTTCACGTCCATGAATGCGAAGAGATCCCCATGGAACCTGACATGGAAGAATCATACATGAGGAGCCTTCTTGATACCTATCAGGATTATCTTGACGCCACAGAGAGGAATCAGGATGATTCTCTTCTGGCATATCAGGACATAAAGAGACCGGAAGAGCTGGTTGACACCCTTTCACTGATATTCGTTCAGGATCTGAAGGAAAAACAGGATCTCCTTGAAACTCTCAGCGTTGAGGAAAGATACAAAAAGCTCATAACCCTCATAGAGAAGGAGATAAACATATATTCCACAGAGCAGGAGATATTCAAGACCACCAGGGGCAGGATAGACAAGACCCAGAGGGAGGCTTTCCTGCGTGAGCAGATGCGGACCATACAGCAGAGCCTTGGGGAGGAAGATTCCCAGGAGCTTACGAAATACAGGGAATTCATCGAGAACATGCCTGCATCCAGGGAGACGAAGGATAAGCTCTTAAAGGAAGTTGACAGGATGGAGAAGATGTCTCCGCAGTATCCTGACTATTCAGTCCTTGAGAACTACTTTGAATGGATAACATCCCTTCCTTACGGAAAGTATTCCGAGGACAGGGTGGACATAAAGGAAGTAAAGAAAGCCCTTGACAATGACCATTACGGAATGGACAAAGTAAAGGACAGGATACTTGAGTATCTTTCAGTATTCCAGCTCACAGGAAATGTACAGGGTAACATACTCTGCTTCGTGGGACCTCCCGGAGTAGGCAAAACGAGCATAGCAAGCTCCATCGCAAGAGCCATAGGCAGGAAGTTCGTCAGGATGAGCCTTGGCGGCGTAAGGGACGAGGCAGAGATTAGAGGACACAGAAGGACATATATCGGTGCAGTCCCCGGAAGGATAATCGCAAATATCAGAAGGGCAGGGACCATGAACCCGGTATTCCTTCTTGATGAGATAGACAAGATGGCCAGCGACTACAAGGGAGACCCAACCTCAGCCATGCTGGAGGTACTGGATGAATCTGTCAACAAGACATTCCAGGATCACTATCTTGACATAGACTTCGACCTTTCAAGGGTCATGTTCATCTGTACTGCAAACAATGCGGAGGACATACCGGCTCCGCTCTATGACAGGATGGAGATAATAGAACTTGACAGCTATACTCCTTACGAAAAGGAGAAGATAGCCATAAAGCATCTCATCCCTAAGGAACTTGAAAAGAACGGTCTTAACAAGGACATTTTAAAGATACAACCTGCAGCCATAAGGGACATCATCCGCTACTATACCGTGGAGAGTGGTGTAAGGAGCCTTGAAAGGGAGATAGGCATAATCTGCAGGAAGGTAGCAAGACAGTACATAGAGAACAAGGGCTCCTTCACAGTGACAAAGAAGGACCTGGAGAAATATCTCGGAAAGCAGAAGAATTTCGATACGAAGCTGCCTGACAAGGCGACCGTGGGAGTGGCAGTGGGACTGGCATGGACATATGGCGGAGGTTCTACGCTTCCTGTGGAAGTCAGTGCAGTAAAGGGAAGTGGCCAGATAGAGCTCACGGGACAGCTTGGTGATGTCATGAAGGAAAGTGCAAAGACTGCCATCTCATATGTCAGGAGCATTGCAAAGGACTTTGAGATAGATCCTGAGTTCTATAAGGAACTGGACATACATCTTCATGTTCCTGAAGGTGCGGTACCAAAGGACGGCCCTTCAGCAGGTGTCACAATGGCTCTTGCAGTCGTAAGTGCATTAAAGAAAAAGAAGATAAGGCGCGACATAGCCATGACAGGCGAGATAACTCTCATAGGAAGGGTACTTGCCATAGGTGGACTCAGGGAAAAGACCTTCGCTGCATACCGTGCAGGGATAAGGAATGTCATAATACCAAAGGACAATCTCAGGGATCTCGATGATATCCCAAAGGAGATAAGGGATAAGATGACATTCTTCCCGGTTGAGAATGCGGAGGAAGTCATAAGACTGGGCTTAAGTACAGGTAAACTAGATGCAGATAAAAAAGGCTGAATTCAGAAAAACACTGGTAAGGGACTTTGCAGACTATAATGGTGAGTTCCCGGAGATAGCTTTTGTGGGGAAATCCAATGTAGGGAAATCCTCCCTCATTAACATGCTTACGAATAACAGCAAGCTTGCCTATGTATCAAAGAAGCAGGGAAAGACCAGAGTCATAAACTACTACCTTATAAATGACAGCTTTTATTTCATAGATCTTCCGGGATATGGCTTTGCAAATGCCTCAAAGGAAGAGATGATAAAGTGGAGCTCAATGATAGAAAGGTATTTTGAAGAATCCAACTGTCTTAAGTGTGTCTTCCTGCTCATGGACATAAGGAGAAATGTCAGTGAATTCGATGAGCTCATGATAAGGTACGCCTTTGATCTTGGCATACCTGTAAAGGTGGTGCTCACAAAGGCGGACAAGATAGCCAAATCCAAGAGGAAAACAGAGATATTCAGGTTCATAAGGGAACTGGCAAACTATAACATAACAGACATCGTACCTGTATCAAGCGAGGACAGATACGGCAAGGAAGAGCTCCTTAAAAAGATAGAGGAGTGCCTTTCATCATGAAGATATTCACCATATCGGATCTGCATCTGTCACGCTCTGTGGACAAGCCAATGAATGTCTTCGGAAACAACTGGGAAGGCCATGACCAGAAGATCATGGAGGACTGGAACAGCAGGGTCAGCGAGGATGATATCGTGCTTGTGGCGGGAGACCTTTCCTGGGGTATAAATTATGATGAGGCAAGGGAAGACCTGAAAGCCATATGCGAGCTTCCGGGCAGCAAGGTGCTAATTAGGGGAAACCATGATCTGTGGCATCAGAGCGTGAGCAAGACCAGGAACGAGCTTTTCAACAGGACATACTTCATACAGAATGATCATGTCAGGATAGGCGACTGGTATTTTGTGGGAACACGAGGCTGGAAGCAGAAGGAAGAACAGGATTTTACATCTCAGGATGAAAAGATATATATCAGGGAAGTGTCGAGGCTCGAAAGATCTTTAAGGTCTCTTCCGCCTGATGCATGCAATGTCATAGGCATGATACACTATCCTCCCTTTTCAAGGGACAGGGAAAATACAGCTTTTACTGAACTATTTTCCAAATATGGTGTAAAATTGGTGGTGTATGGTCATCTTCACGGGGATATCTCATATGACAGATCCTTTGAAGAGATCATTGTGGGAGAAACAAGATATCTTCTTACTTCTTGTGACTTCCTGGATTTTAAACTAAAAGAAATAATAACAGGGGATTAAATGTATGATCAAAGATTTTAATACTGCCATGTCGTGGATGACTCTCGTACTGGGTGCCTACTTCCTGATCTTCGGGATCATAAAGAAGGGCTCACTTTACAAGAATGACTACCCAAAAGCAATTCAGGGTGATGTAAAGAAGGTCATCTCCTTTATATCCATCATAGCAGGAGTTCTGCTTTTAGGAATAGGTCTTCTTGACGTGTTCAAGGTGGAGTCACTGAAATGGCTCAACATTACCCTCTGGGTCATCGGACTGATCTTTGTTATCGGTTCGATAGTATACTTCAAGAAAAGATTCGGTGAATACCTGAAATAAGGAGATGGAAGACATGCTTAAGAAGATAATCATAGATGCCATGGGAGGCGACAATGCCCCGAAAGCCGTGATAGATGGTACAGTTCAGGCACTTCAGGAATATGATGACATATTCGTTTATCTTGTGGGAAAGAAGGAAGTCATCGAAGAACACCTTTCCGGCCAGGAATATGACAGTGAAAGGGTAGAGATCGTCGATGCCAGGGAAGAGATAGAGATGGCTGAGCCGCCTGTAAATGCCATAAGGAGGAAGAAGGATTCTTCCATGGTAGTCGGCATGAAGATGGCTTCAGAAGGAAAAGGTGATGTTTTCATCACTGCCGGAAGTACGGGAGCAGCTGTTTCCGGAGGTTACTTCGTAATAAGGAGAGCTCCTAATGTGCTTCGTCCTGCACTGGCACCGCTCCTTCCTTCAAGCAAGGATCCATTCCTTCTTGTGGACTGCGGAGCAAATGTAGACTGCAAGCCACAGTTCCTGCAGCAGTTCGCTGTAATGGGAAGCATATATATGAAGACAGTCCTCGGCAAGGAAAACCCAAGGGTAGGCCTTATCAATAACGGAGCCGAGGAAGAAAAGGGATGTGCTCTCACAAAGGAAGCATATCAGCTCCTCAAGGAGACAGAGGGCATCAATTTCGTTGGAAATGCCGAAGGAAGGGACATACTTTCAGGAGATTACGATGTCATAGTATGTGACGGATTCGTAGGAAATGTCCTCATGAAATTCATGGAAGGCACTGCAGGCTTCCTGTTCGGAATGATAAAGGACGAGCTCATGTCCTCAACAAGGACAAAGATAGGAGCTGCCCTTGCAAAGCCTGCATTCAAGAATCTCAAGAAGAATCTTGACTATACTGAGTATGGCGGGGCACTGCTCCTTGGAACGAAGGCAGGTCTCATAAAGGCTCATGGAAGTTCCAATGCCAAGGCAATAAAGAATACCATCAGACAGGCAAGGGAACTGGTAGAGAACAGGACAGTTGAAAAGATAACTGAAGAATTATCAAAACTCGGTGACACCAAAGCGGAAGAAGAATAATGACAGCAGACGAGTTTTTCAGCCACAGTGAAGCAGCCGGACAGAAGAACATATTTACAGGAGCAGGGTCAGAGATCTATCTTCTTGATGAGATCAGGGACAGGCTCCTTAAGTATTTTGATGTTCCTTTTCCTGAAATGAATGTGAACATATTCAGGGATAAGGTCACATATCAGGAGCTTGAGACTGCTGTACTTCAGGCACCTGCTTTCAGTCCTGCAAGGATAGTCATACTGGACAGGATAGACATATGGGAAAAAAGCCTTAAGTTCAGTGAGATACTTGACATCCTTCCCTTTGAGACGAAGCTTCTTGTACTTACTGAGAAACTTAAAGCAGGAAACCTGTCAGACAGGCTGAAAAAGGACGGAGCCTTCATAGAAGCCCAGTCGCCAAAGGCTGAGGATCTTGAAAGATGGCTCATCACCACTGCGGGAAAAGAAGGCATAAAGATAAGGAACAATCTTGCAAGGCTCATGATAGAGATCGCAGGCGGAGACATGTATACTCTTGAAAACGAGCTTAAAAAGCTCAGGGTACTCGGGCTTACAGAACCCAGGGAAAAGGATATACATGCCATAGTGTCAGGAACGCTGGAATATGATATATTCAGCTTTCATAACTTCATGATGGCAGGGAAGTATCAGGATGCCTTTGCAGTATTTGAGAAGATGCGAAAGGACAGAGATCAGGTCATGGGGTTCATAGGACTTCTGGCATCAAAATTCTATCCCATGTATCTTGCAAGGTCCTGCATAGACAGCGGCATGAGCAATAATGCTGCTGCAGACCTCATCTCTTCAAAAACAAAGATAAAACGTTATCCTGCACTTCTTGCAGCACAGGATGCAAGGAGGTTCCCGAAGGATGCAATAAAGAGGTCCCTAAGAAAGCTTGAGGAGATAGATCATCTCGTAAAGACAGGCAACAAGCTCAATGAATACAGGACTGAATTCCTTAAGGTATACAATGTCCTGTGAAAATAAGACAACAAAAAAGCGGTCATTTTGAGGTGACCGCTTTATCTTTTGTCTCAAATCACTTGTTGAGCATGTCTGCCAGCTGAGCCTTAGTGTGAGCTGCCTTATTCTTGTGAATAATACCTTTTGTAACAGCTTTGTCAACTTTACTTACTGTTTCGTTGTAAAGAGTATCTAAGTTCTCCTCGCCAGAAGATGCAGCGCTCTTGAATTTCTTGACCTGTGTTTTTAAAGCTGACTTTATAACTCTGTTTTCTTCTGTCTGTCTAGCAATAACTTTAATACGTTTTTTAGCGGATTTGATATTTGCCATACGTTTCACCTCCTGTGGGATTTTATAAATTACTTAGATTACCTAAGAAATTCGCCAAAATACTGAAATATACTACCATGAAAACAAAGGTATTGCAAGGCTTTTTTTGTCATTTTGGTCGCCAAAAGGGAATAATCTCTGCAGTATGGAAAAATGTCTTTCTAAGGAAGACCTTTCCTTGCAGTGAAGGATTATTTGGATGAATTGCTTTGCCATATGGTATCATAATATCGGATGAGAGGACGGGTGATACAGTTGAAAAGATCAGGTTTCAGGTATTTCATGATAATAGTCTCGGTGTGTGGCATGGCCGCAGCGACCATAGGCCTAATCACCAATATAGCAGGGCTCTTCTTTACGCCGGTGGCAGAGGAGTTTTCTGTTCTGCGTGGTTCAGTCAGCATGACTGTCACCATCTGCAATATAGTCATGGCCATCGGAGGCATTGCAACGTCAAAGCTTCTGACTGAGAAGACACTAAGACCCATGATAATACTTGCAGGAGTTGTCTCTGCAGGGGCAACAGCTCTTCTTGGCATCACATCCGGGATAGTTTCAATGTATATCCTGAATGCCTTAAGGGGCTTTGCGGGAGGCATGCTGTCATTTGTGTTCATAACTGTCATAGTTAATAACTGGTTCAGGAAAAATGTTGCACTCATAACCAGTATAGCCCTGGGGTGCAGCGGCATAGCCGGAGCGCTCTTTTCTCCCATAGTTTCAGGCATTATCGACAGCCTTGGATGGAGGAGCGGGTATTTTGCCGTCGGAGGCATAATGCTCCTGCTGTTCCTGCCGTCCATGTTCTTTATCCCCTGCATCGATCCCCACACCAGATCATTCACGGCATACGGGGAGGAAGAAAAGACATCCAGGACAAGTGTACTGAAAGAGACGGGTCTTCCTGACGAGAGAAAAGCTGACATCCTTCTTTTCATCATGTGCGTCACATATACTATATTCATAAATATACTTACTGCACTTCCACAGCATTTTCCGGGAGTCGCAGAGTCCTACGGAGTTAATTCATCCACTGGAGTCACCATGCTCTCCTTCAGCATGATAGCAAATTCCGCAGGAAAGATAATGCTTGGAGCCCTTATCGACAGGATAGGTACCAGGAAGGCCGTGTCCATATTCTCAGTATTCGTTGCTGCAGGAACTGCACTTCTTTTCATACGTCAGGACATGATAATGATAACGGGTGCGGTACTGTTCGGCCTTGTATACTCCCTTGCTGCGGTGGCACCTGTGGAGCTTACCAAGGACAGCTTCGGGCTTGAACTGTACACAAAGACATATCCTGTGATCAGCATGACAGGAACCATCTCAAATGCCGTATTCTCAGCAGCAGTGGGATTCATAAATGACATGACCCATGGCTATAACGAGGTCCTCATGATGATGGGAGTGGGCATAATAGGCGCATTTATGATGGTGTTGTTCATGTACAGGAGGATATCACATAAAAAAGTGATATCATAATGAATGATAGAAACTGTCTTTCATTAAGAAAGACAGATATATAAAAAGAGTTGAAATGGAATTGGAGGAAGAAAAATGATTATCAAGAATGGACTGATCCATGATGCAGTGAACAGGGATCCTTATATCGCAGACATAAAGGTAACTGACGGAAAGATCACAGAGAT
>CACZNR010000022.1 GCA_902782475.1 uncultured Eubacteriales bacterium | reverse complement strand
CGTGACCTTGTAAAGATCCATCTCTCTGTATGTGATGAGATCTGCCTTGCTGAGGGCTTCGGAAACGGAGGAGGAATATGCTCTTATGAGTCCGCTTGCTCCAAGAAGAGTCCCTCCAAAATATCTAGTACAGACTGCAAGGATATCAGTGACTCCTGCTCTTTTCAGGACCTCAAGCATTGGCACACCTGCTGTTCCCTGAGGCTCGCCGTCATCACTGGAGCGTGTGTTCTCGCCATTTCTCCCTATCACAAAAGCACTGCAGTTATGACTTGCATCCCAGTATTTTTTCTTGCACGCCAACAGTATCTCCTGTGCTTCTTCAACCGTTTTCACAGGAAACAGCCTGCAGAAAAATCTGGATTTCTTTATTACCTGCAGTATCTCGCAGTTGTTTTTGATAGTGATATATTCGCTCATAGGGTAAAAAAATACCGTACACCTTTTCTCGAAAAGACAGCCCAACAGGAACTCCAGCAGTTAGCTCAAAACAGATTGGTCTATGGCACACACGTAAAACCTCTTACTGCTGCTTCCGTCAGGACCTGACAGGGTTCGTGGCCTCATGTTGCACAGGATCCATTTCTCAACACCACTTACTGGCTCCATTCATCAAACCATACAGTCCTCAATCAGGAATTAAGCCTCGCTGTAGCGGATTGCGAGTACAGGGCACCGCTATCTCCCCACCTAGTACGGTAAGGCTTATTATACATTAGTAATTTTACTGAAGCAAGTTATAAAAAAGTATCGACAGCTTCTGCCATCGATACTTTGATATATTCAGTGATATTTACAGTGTTCCGAATATCCTGTCTCCTGCATCTCCAAGTCCCGGGACTATGTATGCATTCTCATTCAGACACTCATCTATAGCTGCAGTGAAGATATCCACATCAGGATGTGCTTCCTGAAGTACCTTTATACCCTCAGGTGCAGCCACGAGGCACATAAATTTGATGTTCTTTCCGCCACGCTGCTTGATAAGAGTGATAGCATCTGATGCACTGCCTCCTGTAGCAAGCATAGGATCAACTACTATGAGTTCCCTGTTCTCTATCCCCTGTGGCAGCTTACAGTAATATTCTACAGGCTTGTGGGTCTCAGGATCTCTGTAAAGTCCTATGTGACCAACCTTTGCAGCAGGCACCAGTCTGTGAAGTCCGCTGACCATACCAAGTCCTGCTCTCAGGATCGGAACTATGACAAGTGCTTTTCCTGCAATCATGTTCTTTTTTGTCTCGCAGATCGGTGTTGTGATAGTCACTTCTTCAAGAGGAAGATCCCTTGTTACCTCATATGCCATAAACATAGCGATCTCTTCAAGGAGTTCCCTGAAGTCTTTTGAACTGGTCTCAACTTTTCTCATCAATGTCAGCTTGTGCTGGATCATTGGATGATCGATCAAATGTAATGTGCTCATTTCATTGCCTCTACTTATTTAGAATATTTTTTTTCAACTTCTGCTATCTTGTTGATCCTGTTCTGGTGTCTTTCACCATGCGAGAATTCTGTTGTAAGGAACTTCTCTACAATGGTAACTGCAAGTCCCGGACCGAGGGTCCTTCCGCCAAGTGCTATCATGTTTGCATCATTATGCTCCCTTGTCATCTGTGCACTGTACACATCAGACACCATAGCACACCTTATTCCAGGCACTTTGTTTGCAGTGATACCTATACCGATACCGGTACCACACATAACTATTCCTCTGTCTGCGATACCATCCTTTACAGCCTCAGCTACCTTCAGTCCATAATCCGGATAGTCTACGCTCTTTGTACTGTCTGTACCAAAATCGATCACTTCATAGCCATTGTCCTTAAGGAATGTCATGATCTCATCCTTAAGCACTATGCCACCATGATCGCAGCCTACTGCAACTTTCATATCTCTTTGTTCTCTCTCTCTAATTTCTTTACCAATGCATCTATGGTATTTTTTATATCGTCCCTTGTTTCCTGATATGTTTCAAGATCCTCACCGTACGGGTCTTCGATATTGAGTGAATCTTCTTCCGCATCAGTTCCAAAAACATATTCCTTCAGCAGTTTTATCTTATCCTCAAACTCAGGATACATAACTGCCAGCTGTTCCTGAACTGCAGAATCCATTGCAAGTATGAGATCAGCCCATTCAGCAAGATCTCTGTCGATCTGCTTGGATTTATGTTTGTCAATGCTGAGATCTATCTCATTCATTGCAAGTTTTGCATAGTTTGCAGGCTCTCCACCTTCAAAAGCAAATGTTCCGGCAGAGTCGGTTTTGATCTCACCATCCAGCACATCACTGTTTTCTACAGCATTATCAAGCATAGCCTCAGCCATAGGACTTCGGCAAGTATTACCTGTGCAAACAAGCAATATGTTTTTCAATTTCTTCCTCCTTATCGGCATCCAGGATATCGAATCCTGCCGCCCGGAAAATACGGTTTCTTATAGCAAGACCTATATCATTTCCGTCAGTATCTTCAAAATAAATACTGGTGATGCCCTCTCTGTCAGCCTCTCTCAGATAATAGAACAGGTTGTGTGCTACATCCAGTTTCGTATTTCCAAGGTCAACAGTCCTTCTGCCGGAGTAGTTATCAATCCTTGAGGACTGACAAAAAACTACAGGGACATGCCCCAATTTTTCTTCTATATCATACATTGATTTGACTGCATTTGCAATAGAACCGGCCTGCCCTTTTACTATGGTTACTTTAGCCTTTGGAGAGTAATGTTTATACAGCATTCCGGGGGATTCCACCCTGGTTCCTTCATCAAGTTTGTTCAATATTCCGTCAGAAAGAATTACCTTTCCGACAACGCTCTCCAGCATCTCAAGTGTCACTCGGCCGGGTCTTAAAAGTACACACTGCTCCCCTGTCATGGATACCACAGTGGATTCCAGACCGATCTCACACCTGCCGCCGTCAAGCATCACTGGCACCCTGCCATAGAAGTCATCCATGCATTCCCTGATGGATGTCCCGCTGGGCCTTCCGGATATATTTGCACTTGGGGCAACTATGACCTTTCCGCTCCTTCTTATG
>CACZNR010000021.1 GCA_902782475.1 uncultured Eubacteriales bacterium | reverse complement strand
GTATGGCACGGAGGGCCCATTCGGGTTTGAAAGACGTAAGTCTCACGGCTGTACAAACCATCATTTCTTAGGAATCCCATGACTTTAATCGTGGGAGGATGTCAAAAATCCTGAGAGATTCTGTGCAATGGGAGTATTCTCACCGAACCTTCAGGTAATGGCAGAAAGGATACTTCAGAGATCTCTGAAAGAAGGCGAAGACATAGAGTATCTGAGAGATGAATATGATCCTTTCCGTCTGGCAGAGAAGGTCGCAAAGGAAGGAAAGAAGTTCCCTAAGGTATACCTGGCATGCGGATGCAAGGACAAGAACCATGCAATAGATGTGAAATACAGGGATTTCCTGAGAGGGCTTGGAGCAGATGTCACATGGGATGAAGACCCAAGATATGCCCATGAATGGCCGTTCTGGGATGAGCAGATAAGGAAGTTCCTTGATTTCATTCCGAGGACTGACTACTATGCAACACTTCCAAGGACAGGCGCCTGAGGAAGATATGCTTAAAGTAAGTTGAAAAACTATGGATGCTGCCGTTTTATCCGGTAGCATCTTATAGTTTTCTGTGCATGAATGTATCCGCATGGGATATAATATACAAAAACATATTTAAGGGTGAGAAAATGTTATTTGCAATATTGAGTTTCATCATAAGTCTTGTGCCTTCGTTGCTGGTTATCTTCTATATCCTGAGGCGTAAGAAGGAAGACCTTGGATACCAGAGATCCTGCAAGTCTGCCATAGGAAGAGGAGCCATAGCTGTGCTTCCGATAATAGGACTGTCGGCACTCTTTCACATCATAAATGCTCTGGTCAAAAGATTCCTGCTTCCTGACATGCATCCGCTGGTATTCAGGGCAATATATACCTTTATCGTACTGGCTTTCGTGGAGGAACTTGTGAAATTCTTCTGCTTCAAGGGAGTGCTTAAAAAGAAATACAATGAATATACCTGGACAGATGTCGTGGCATTCATGGTGCTGGTGGGAGACATGTTCGGACTCGTTGAAGACATACCTTATGCCATTGGTGCAAGTCCAATGGTCATGCTCATAAGGGGATTGACAGTAGGGCACATCGGATACGGATTCGTGATGGGATGGGTGTATGGCAAGAAGCTATATACCGGAAAGAAGAAGTACGGTTTCCTGGCATTCATGATACCGTTCCTCCTGCACGGACTGTATGACTTCTCACTTTCATCGGAGCTTCTGGAGATCAACGAAGATCTTGCATTCATAGGCATAAGCCTTGCTCTTGTAGACATAATACTGTTCATCAGCATGCTGGTATTCTTCAGGCGTTCAAAGAAAAAGGAGAAGTACAATGTGCCTCTCATAAAACTGCCTGAACCAGCGGAAATAGTTCAGTAAAGAAATAATTGATGGAACAATAAAGGAGACTTCTGTGAGGTGAAAAGTCTCCTTTTTATGTTATTCCATATCATATGAATGTATGGTCTATCAGTATCCTGTGACTTCCTTGTTGGTCTTGCGTATATCTCCTCTTAGGCAGAGATACACGAGGTCTCTTATCATAGGATGAATGATCTTACCGCTTGGATGGCAGTGCATTACATCCTCGGCAAAGATGTATGACATGTTGTTGTCAGGGTCTGCTATGATGAGGAATCCTGCTGCACCGTCCCATCCGAAATGTCCCTTTGCTGCAGGTGAGCCTTCATCATTTACGAATGTACGTACACCAAGGCCATAGTCATATCCTACCATGTACGGGAATCTTGTCTGCATGTCAAGATGCCTTACAGGATCCAGCTGTGCCGTACGGAAAAGCTCCACTGTCTCAGGTTTCAGAAGCTGGTAGCCGTTCATTGCTGTTCCCTTATTTGCAAGGGCTGCACCAAGAAGTATGTAGTCGTTGGCTGAGCTTGTAAGTCCGCCACCGCCTGATTCATATTTTGGTGAAAGACGGAAGTCGGCACCTTTACCTATAGGTGTAGGTCTCCAAGTCACCTCGTCACAGTCCACCATCTCTGATACTCTTGCTGTCCGTTCAGGTGTAGTATGGAAGGTGGTATCCTTCATACCCAACGGATCGAAAATAGCCTTCTTAAGATATTCGCCAAAGCTCATGCCTGAAACGACTTCAATTACTGCACCAAGAACGTCATGGCACAGGGAATACTGGTAGTGTGTTCCGGGTTCAAAATCCAGTGGTCCTTCGGCAAATGCATTGCAGACTTCAACTGTTCCTGCTTCTTCGCCCTTTTCGTCAAGGATCTTTCCAGCTCCGCCACGTCTCATGTCATAGTCAAGTCCTCCGCTC
>CACZNR010000020.1 GCA_902782475.1 uncultured Eubacteriales bacterium | reverse complement strand
TTCTTCAAGGAGAATAAGGGGATCAAGCCTACAGTGTGTGCAAACACAGCCATGGCTGCCCAGATGGTGGCTGAATCCTCCAGAAACGATATAGCGTGTCTTTCATCCAGATCATGTGCAGAGCTGTATGGCCTTAAATGCATAAAGGAATCTGTGCAGGATCAGGGGAACAACTATACAAGGTTCATATGTATATCAAAGAGACCACAGATATTCCCAGGCTCCGACAAGACCAGCCTTATGATGACACTTCCGCATAGACCTGGTTCATTATATAAGGTACTGGGAAGGTTCTATTCTCTTGGGATAAACCTTATAAAGCTGGAGAGCAGACCTCTGCCTGACCGTGATTTTGAATTCATGTTCTATTTTGACATAGAGACTTCCATCTATTCACCCAGATTTTCAGAACTCATGTCCGATATAGAATCCATGTGCGAAGACTTCAGATATCTCGGAAGCTATATGGAGGTGCTCTGACAATGAAATGTGGCTTGCTTGGTGAAAAACTCGGTCACAGTTTTTCTCCGCAGATCCATTCTATGCTGACAGACATATATGACTATTCTCTTTTTGAAGTCAGCAGGGACGACCTTGAGACATTCATGACAAAAAGAGATTTTGATGGGATCAATGTCACTATTCCATATAAAAAGGAAGTCATGAGATTCCTGGATGGGATATCGGAAAAGGCTGCTGCCATAGGATGTGTCAATACTATAAAAAATACAGATGGATATCTGTATGGTGACAATACCGATTATGATGGTTTCAGTTATATACTAGACAGTCTGGATCTGGACCTTCAGGGAAAGAAGGTGCTCGTTCTGGGAAGCGGAGGCGGTTCACTAACTGTCAGGACTGTTCTTGCCGAAAGGAAGGCAGGCCAGGTGGTGGTGATATCAAGAAATGGTCCGGACAATTATGAAAACATAAATAAGCACTGTGATGCAGCGCTTATAGTGAATGCCACACCTGTTGGTATGTATCCGGACAATCTTCACTCCCTTGTGGATCTTGATGTTTTCAGAGATATAGAGGCAGTTGCAGACATAGTATATAACCCTATCCTAACAAGGATCCTGCTTGATGCAAAAGAACGGGGTATAAAGTATGTGAATGGCTTAGGAATGCTGGTCTCTCAGGCAAGAAGAGCCTCGGAGATATTCACAGGTGAGACCATCAGTGATGATGTTGTAGAGACGATAACTGAAAGGCTCAAAAAAGAAAGACTCAATGTGATCCTGATAGGTATGCCGGGATGTGGAAAGACTTCTGTTGGAAAAGCTGTTTCAGAAAAGCTTGGCAGGAAACATTTTGACATAGACGGACTCATTACGGAAAGGATAGGGATGCCGATACATGAATTTTTCGCACAGAACGGTGAAGGAGAATTCAGGAGAGTGGAGACAGAAATCATGAGTGATATCTGCAGGAATACAGGTGTTGTCATCTCTACAGGCGGAGGAGCCGTCACAAGAAATGAAAACTATGATATCCTCAAGCAGAACGGAGTTATCGTGCTTCTGGACAGGCCTCTGGACCAGCTGGAAGTTGACGGAAGGCCGCTTTCACTGTCGAGATCAGTGGAAGTACTGTACAATGAAAGAAAAGACATGTACAACATGTTCAGTGATTTTTCTGTCAAGTGCACGACGATAGATTCTACAGCAGAAGAAGTGATTGAAAGATTTTTAAGTTACAGAGGTGAATGATGAAATTACTGGTTATTAATGGACCCAACATCAATTTTCTTGGGATAAGGGAACCCGATATCTATGGAGCAAATACATATAATCAGCTCCTGGACTATATAAGGGAAGTATGTTCCAAAGAGGAGATAGAAGTAAGTTTCTTCCAGTCAAATCACGAAGGTGAGATAGTGGACGCTATACAGGATGCATATTATAAGAGATATGATGGGATCGTTATAAACCCGGCTGCGTATACACATACCAGTGTTGCCATACTTGACGCCCTGAAGGCAGTGGGCATCCCCACAGTTGAAGTGCATCTTTCAGATATATATTCAAGAGATCTTTTCAGACATGTATCATATGTTTCTCTGGTGGCAGAAAAGACTATCTATGGAAAAGGGTTTGAGGGATATAAGGAAGCTGTCCTTTATCTTAAGGATAAACTCAGATGATATACTTTTTCAGGCGTACAGTGATTGTTGCAGCTACTGCGATCTTTAAAAGATCGGGTATGATGAACGGCAGGACACAGGTGGATATGACGTGCCCGAAAGTTATGGCCCCTGTGTTTCTGAGATAGATCACATAGAACCATACTGAACCGAAAAGATAGCAAAGAGCAAGGCCGGCAATAAATGCGAACGTAACTTTGATAAGATTCTCTCCGGAAACATTCAGCAGAAGCCCACTTATGAGGGAAGTGAACAGGAATCCTAAGAGATATCCTCCTGTCACGCCCAGAAGTGACGACAGACCCCCTGAAAAGTTGGCAAACACCGGAAGTCCCAAAGCTCCCATAAAAAGATATAATGCAACTGCAATGGAACCGTACTTCCAGCCAAGAAGGCCTACTGTTATGAAAACTGCCATTGTCTGGAGCGTAACAGGAATGGGTCCTATGGGAACTGTTATCCATGAGCATACAGCGATGAGCGCTGTTGCAAGAGCTATGTATACTATGATCTTTGTTCTTGAATACTTTTTCATAGGGCTAGTGTAATATCAGAAAGAAAAAATGTCAACCGATTATATAAAAAACGGTTGACATTTTTGTCTGCTATGAAAATGATCACAGGATCTCAGATGGGATAGAACCGGTAGAAGCAAGCTTCTCAAGAGCGGCGATCGCTTCTTTTTCGTCTTTTCCGTTTGCTACGATGTTGATCGTATCACCTTCAGGGACCTGTAGTGATAAAACACCCATTATGCTTTTGGCATTGATCTTCTTGTATTCACTCTCTATCAATATCTGAGATTCAAAATGCCCGGCAACATGTGTCATCATTGCAGCACCTTTGGACTTGAGTCCTCCAGGTATATTGATGGTAAGTTCTTTGTATAACATGATGTATACTCCTCACTTCAGCGGAGCTGGTCCGCTATATTAACTATTTTTCTTAGCCGGTTATTCATGCCCGACTTTGATATGCCACCACAGAGGGAAGCCAGTTCACTCAGTGGTGATTCCGGATTGTTAAGTCTCACTTCAGCTGCTTCACGCAGTGAAGGGGAGAGAAAGTCCAGACCCTTTCTTTCTTCTATAAGCCTTATGGCCTGTATCTGCACCATGGCAGATTCTACTGTCTTATCAATATTAGCATTTTCAAAGTTAACTTGTCTATTGGCTGTGTTCCTCAGCTCTCTAGTTAATCTTATATCTTCTATATCCAATACGCAAGCATAAGCTCCGGTAAGTGTCAGAAGGTCGCTGATCCCCTGAGCTTCCTTAATATAGACTATGTATCCTGTTTTCCTCTCAGTGATACCACCTTTTATACTGTATGTATTCAGCATCTCCAGGATCTTCTCGGCCAGTGAAAGTGAAGATACATTTATCTGCAGATGATACTGTTTTTCGGGGTCAGTTATGACACCGTTTCCGACAAGGCAGCCACGTAGGTATGAGATCTGCCTTTCCTTATCAGAAGTGAGATCTGCGAAAGTCGTGCTGCTGGTATTGACTTCAAAGCTGATCCCGTAGGGGACAGCCAGGTCATTGAAAAGCTTTTCCATGTTCTGGACCCTTATGGTCACGCGGTAGATCTCCTTTTTCATCTGATTCAGGGTCTGTGAAAGTTCGCAGTCTGTTTTATACAACCTTCTGACCAGGGCAAATATCAGATTCACAGTGTTTTTGTTCTCGGTCACCAGCCTCAGGGCAACACCGCCACGTCCTATGGTAACGGTAGCAGAGCAGTGTATAATACCGGCAAGCTCTGAAAGGGCAGAGGGATCATTCCTGATCTGTATCTTTGCCAGTTCTTCCTTTACTTTCGAAGTAAACGATGCCATCACTTTTTCCCTTCTTTTGAGAGCTGAGGGAATCTGCTCCTTACAGAACTTTGTTCAAGATTTATATCCCGGTGCTCCACAGTTACCCGGGCGCCTTTCTCAGAGAGCCTCTTGTGCAGTGCTTCGGCCATGGCAACGGAACGATGCATACCGCCTGTACAGCCAATTCCGATGGTAAGCTGTTTTTTATCCTGCTGCAGATAATGAGGGGCAAGATTCAGTACCATTTCAGTAAGCTTATCAAGGAAGTACTGTGCTTCTTCAAAACCGAGCACGTAGTTCCGCACGTCCTCATCCATGCCTGTGGACATCCTGAATTCTTCTATATAGAAGGGATTTGGCAGGAATCTCATATCGAAAACAAGATCTGCATCCATAGGGATGCCTCTTTTGTAACCGAATGATATTACCGATACCAGAAGACGTTGGTCGGATTCTTCCTTATAACGTCTTTGAATGGCATTTGCAAGCTGCTTGTTCGTATATGTGCTGGTATCAAGTACATATGAAGACATATCCTTGATCCGCTGAAGCCTGTCGCGCTCTGCAAAGATACCCGAAAGGATATTTCCGCTACCTGAAAGAGGATGTTTCCTTCTGGTCTGGGTATATCTGCTGATAAGGGAACTGTCAGAAGCATCAAGGAATATGATGTCCAGATCTATCTCCAGTTCTTTAAGGGCATCGATGGCGTCGTATACTGCATCAAACATGCTGCCGACCCTGAGGTCAGTAGCTATGGCAATATTGTGTGGTGCATTGGCCATGGCCATGCACGTCTTTACAAATTCCGGGATAAGGACTGGAGGCAGATTGTCAGTGCACAGGAAATCAATATCCTCAAGAGCTCTGAGAGCTGTGGATTTTCCTGCACCGGATAGACCTGTTATAATAGTTACTCTCATTCAAAATCTCCTATGAACCTGACTTCTGGTTCCATTTTTACACCATGTTTCTCATATACTACCTTCTGGACATATTTTATGAGTTCATATATGTCTCTGGAAGTTGCATCACCACTATTGATTATGAAACCGGCATGTTTCTCTGAAACTTCAGCTCCGCCGATCTTTGTTCCCTTAAGACCGGAACTTTCGATAAGTGCCCCTGCATAATAACCTGCGGGCCTTTTAAACGTACTGCCTGCACTTGGATATTCAAGAGGCTGTTTTTCCTTACGTCTCCGGTTAAGTTCCCTGAGGATCTCTGCAGACTCGGATGCTATGCCTTCTTCAAGTGAGAAGACAGCCTTAAGTACTATCAGATCTCCCTGAGAAAAGCGACTGTGTCTGTATGAGAAGTCGCATTCCTCATTATTGAAAACATGAAGCTCACCCTTAAGATCAGCAGCATGGACTTCCTTTATGCAGTCCTTAAGCTCTCCGCCGTACGCACCGGCATTCATGAAGACCCCGCCACCAACGCTGCCGGGTATGCCGCCGGCAAACTCCAGACCACGCAGGCTATGTGATATGGCAAAATTGGCGAGTGTGGAAAGTCTGGCTCCTGCAAGTGCATGTATCTTTCCATCTTCCATGTAGATATCAGAAAAATTATTCTGAAGAAGTATTACAGGAGTCTTCACACCTTCATCACTGACCAGTATGTTTGAGCAGCTGCCAAGAACAATGTAATCTGATAACTGCTCTCTCAGAAGAGCAAGTATCTTTTCCATTGAATCCGGCAGTATAAGAAGGGAGGCATTGCCTCCCGTACGGAAAGATGTATATCCTGCCATACAGGCATTTTCCATGTATGGAATATCATGTTTGTCCAGAAAAGTTTTAAGTTCTATCATATCATCCCAAAAGATTCAAAAGGTCCTGATTAAGTGCATCTGCAGGATTATGTCCCAGAGATTTCAGCCTGAAATTCATGGCTGCTACTTCTATGATGACAGCAAGGTTCCTTCCGGGCCTTACCGGTATCGTTATCTTGGGTATATCAACTCCAAGAAGGTTGGTATATTCAGTATTCACCCCGAGCCTGTCGATATCCTGAACATCACCTGCTGCCAGGTGTATGCGCAGGGTGATGGTCTTTCCTTCCATAACTGCGCCCATGCCGTAAAGTACAGAGATATCCACAAGTCCCAGTCCCCTTATCTCCATGAGATGCCTGATGACATCAGGTGCTCTGCCCACAAGGACACTGTCGGAGATCTTGGTTATCTCGACCACATCGTCTGCGATCATCCTGTGGCCACGCTTGATGAGCTCGAGAGCTGTTTCACTCTTTCCTATGCCTGACTCTCCTGTAAGGAATATCCCGACCCCATATACATCGATGAGTCCTCCATGCCTTGCGATCTTTGGGGCAAGTTCATTGTCGAGGAAAATCGACGTAAGATTGGAGATCTTCATGGTATCAAGCTTTGACAGCAGGAGCGGAACGTCATATTTTTTTGCCACATCGATTATGATGTCACTTGGATACTGGTCCCTGGATATTATGACGCATGGTATATTGGCACTGAAAAGTCTTTCAAGCCTCTCTTTAGCGACATCTTCAGGAAGACTTTTGATATACTCGATCTCGCCCTTTCCAAACAACTGCACTTTTTCATGTGAAAAATACTCAAAGAATCCGCTGAGCTGCAGTCCCGGACGGTTGAGATCGCTTGTATTTATATCGAAATCCTGTTGGTTACCTATATATATCGGGGTAAGTTCGAGATCTTCTATGAATCTCCTTACTTTAACTTTCTTCTTCATTTTATCAGAGTGTTTCCTCGTTGATGATAAACTTTTCTATTACTTCAGTTACACCTTCATTATTGTTATCAGCTGAAATGTAATCAGCAATATCCTTTATCTCAGGAAGAGCATTGCCGACTGCAGCTCCAAGTCCTGCATATTCTATCATGCTGGCATCGATCTGATTGTCACCGATCGCTATGAGCTCATCCCTTGAAAGTCCAAGTTTCTCAGCAAGGACCTTAAGCGCAACACCCTTGTTGCCGTCAGGATTATTGAGTTCAAGGAAGGTAGGTCTCGATGTTCCGATGTTCAGCATGGGGAATTTTTCCCTGAGTGTGACCTGAAGCTTTTTAATGGTCTCCTCATCTTCTATTATAAGGATCTTTGGAGTATCGACATGTTCACGTTCGAAGATGTCAGGATCTTCTACAGGGGTCAGACCACTTATCCCGACATATGTATCAGTCTGTGGCATATGCTTCTTGAATATGAAGTTAGCTCCTTCAAATATCTGGCAGTAAATGTTATTGTCTCTGCAGAAATCAAGGACCTGTTTTGCCACATCCGGTACGATATTGCAAGAATAGATAAGATTGTAGTCCTTGTCAACGACCTGACTGCCGCCACCGCAGATGATTGGTGAATGAAGGTTCAGTCCAAGCTTTTCCACAAGAGCTCTTACGTTTGCTGCCATTCTTCCTGTGGCAAGGACAACATAAGCACCTTTTTTCTCGGCGGCTTCCATTGCTTCTTTGGAACGCTCGGTCAAAAGACTTTCGTCAGTAAGGAGTGTCTTGTCCATATCGATTGCTATTAATTTGTATTGCATGTTATTTTCCTCTTAACCTAAATTTTCACATATATATTATATAGGATGAGATTACTTTTATAAAGCTATTGATTGTCCCAATTGTCTGTATTCAGGATTGGAAGGGTACTTCAATAAACAGGGGAAAAGCATCCTTGCTGATTGTTACATAAGGGCAAATAGAAGACTCTTTTTCTGGGAACAGGAAAGAGTCTTCTTTATACATATCGCATGATATAATTAGGATAATAAATCATTGGAGACAAACATGGGAGATTTCGTTCATCTGCACGTCCATAGTGAATACAGTCTGCTGGATGGTGCGGCTAGGATAAAAGACATAATAAGAAAAGCTAAGGATCTGGGACAGAAAGCCATAGCCATTACTGATCACGGGGCAATGTATGGTGTCATCGATTTCTATAATGAGGCTGTAAAACAGGGCATAAAGCCTGTGCTCGGGTTCGAAGCATATGCAGTTCAGGACATGACTGAAAAGACAACAAAAAACAGGGAATATGGTCATCTGATCCTCATTGCCAGAAACGAAAAGGGTTACAAGAATCTTATGCAGCTCTGCACCATAGGTTTTCTTGAGGGATATTACTATAAACCAAGGATAGACTATGATACTCTTGAAAAATATTCTGAAGGTATAATCTGCACCAGTGCATGTGTGGCAGGTGACATACCACAGCTTCTTCTGCAGGGGCAGAAGGATGAAGCATATGCTCTTGCAATGAGACTCAAAAGGATTTTTGGTGATGATTTCTATATAGAGATACAGAATCATGGCATTGCAGATGAGATAAGAGTCATGCCTATGCTCATAGAACTGGCCAGGACCCTTGACATAAAGATCGTTGCAACAAATGACTGCCATTATGTGGAGAAGGAGGACGCCTCCGCACAGGACATACTTATGAGTCTCCAGATGGGAAAGACTCTTGCTGATGGTGGTGGATTGTTCGAGAAGGATGAATTCTATATAAAATCCACTGAAGAGATGGAGAAGCTCTTTGATTTCATACCTGAAGCACTGGAAAATACTGTAGAGATAGCTGACAAATGTGACATCTACATAGAACAGGGCATACATCTGATGCCTAGATTTGACATACCTGAAGGATTCACCAATGTTTCATACCTGGAACATCTTGTTGAAGAAGGAATGAAGAACAGATATGGAAGCGAAGCATCTTCACATGCCGAAAGGGTGAGATATGAACTTGATACCATAATCTCCATGGGCTTTACGGATTATTTTCTCATCGTCTGGGATTATATCAATTTTTCAAAGGAAAACGGCATAATGGTAGGCCCTGGAAGGGGCAGTGCTGCAGGAAGCATAGTGGCATATGCACTAGGCATTACTGATATCGATCCGATAAAATACAATCTCCTCTTTGAGAGGTTCCTGAATCCGGAGAGGGTATCCATGCCGGATATTGATACTGACTTCTGCATCGAAAGAAGAGGGGAAGTCATTGACTATGTTGCATCAAAATACGGACAGGATCATGTGGCTCAGCTGGTGACATTCGGCACCCTTGGAGCCAAGCAGGTAGTCAAGGATGTTGCAAGAGTAATGGGCATACCTCTTGCTGAATCGAACAGGGTCGCAAAGATGGTCCCGTTCGGAGTCAAGACCATAGAAGAGGCACTTGACAGTTCACCTATGCTTAAGACCGAATACGACTCCAGCGAAGATATAAAGGAATGGCTGGATACATGCATGAAAATAGAAGGCATGCCACGTCAGACATCCACCCATGCTGCAGCTGTGGTCATTTCTGCAAAGCCCATAACAGAGTATTCACCTCTTTGTTTCAACAAAAAGGATGAAAGCGTCATGACCCAGTATAACATGCACAACATAGAAGACCTGGGCCTGCTGAAAATGGACTTTCTTGGGCTTCGTACCCTTACTGTCATAAGGGATACCCTGAGAATGGTAAAACAGAACACAGGCAGGGATATAGACATTCAGAAGATAGACTTTGATGATAAGGCAGTCTATGATCTTATATCCTCCGGTGAAACGGATGGTATCTTCCAGCTGGAGAGTGATGGCATGAGATCTCTTATGACAAGGATGAAACCTGGCTCCCTTGGAGATGTCATGGTGGGCATCGCTCTTTTCAGGCCCGGACCAATGGCAAAGATCCCTGAATATATAGAAGCAAAGAACAATCATGAGAAAGTGCACTATGATCATCCTATCCTTGAAAACATCCTCAAGGATACGTATGGCTGTATGGTGTATCAGGAGCAGGTCATGGAGATAGTGCGTGACATGGCCGGTTATTCTCTTGGAAGGAGCGA
>CACZNR010000019.1 GCA_902782475.1 uncultured Eubacteriales bacterium | reverse complement strand
TGTGTACCGCTTTTGACGTTATATGAAAACAAATGGTTGCTTTTTGAAATAATCGATAGTATAATCGCATTATAAAAAAGAACAAATGTTCGTAAAAACAGGAGGCATGAAAATGATTGAAAAGTTTTTATATTATACGATAGAACAGAATGATGAGGAAAAGTCAGTAGTTGCATATAAGAGAGGGGAGCGGTTCTTTCAGATCACATGGAACAAACCTCCCACTAAAACCCAAATAAAGAAGTATGCGCCTAAGATCCTTAAACGTGCGTGGGATATAGTTGTACGTGATTCGCTTCTTGATATGTGCAATGAAATGAAGGACATACCGGATGAATCAGTTTTTTCAGACTGCCCGATTGGCATTAATGAAGGAGTGGTTTAAATGAAAAGGCTCAACAAGCCAGTGGATATAGTTTCAGTATTCCACGAGGACTGCTCTTACCCAAAGCCGGTAAAGTTCAAGCATAAACTGGATAACGGAAAGATCATAACCATAAACGTGGATAAGATACTTAGTGAGAAACACCGTAAATGGGGCGAGATCATTACAGTAGAATATGAATGTGAGAGTAGGGTGATGGGTGATGACCGTCGGTTCACTCTCGAATTCACAGGAAACAGATTAGAATGGAAACTGGTCAAGATATGAAGGCGATGAGGCTTGCTGATCGTATTGACAATAGTATTTGGATATTTGGCATAAGGTGTTGGACGTTAATAAATGAGATTTATTCTTTCATCCCCTATAAGGTATATGATCCGGGTCCCGAGGGTTCTTTTCCCTTGTCCTTCGGGACCCAGACATGTGCTGAGAGGAGATGCCTGAAAAGTCTCAGAAGGGAGTATAGAAATGGGTAATAACAGAACGGGGGCGAATCAGAGAATAAAGACAATAATAAGCAGCAAGGCACTGGATGAAGCTAAACTGTACAGCAGAGCGAAACTGCTGCTTGAGATATACCGGGACGTTTGCTGGGATACAGCAGACCGAGCAGACATAATGAGAGATGAAGTATTGTATGAATATGACTATGCCAGCGGAGATCTGGATGCAGCGCTTATGTATCTTGAGAACTTCGCCCCGGATGAGAAAAAGGAAAGATTCGCTGCCAGGGTTCAGTCATTGTTTGAAGTAAAGTGGATGATCGAGATAGTGGAACATGCGATAACCAAGGTACACAGCTTTCCTATCATGGGAGACATGTACTGCGCGATCCTTACAGCATATTATCTCAGCAGCTTTCCTCTTACGGAGAGTGAGATGATGGCTCAGTTCAGTCTGGAGAGAAGCTCATTCTACCGCAGGAAGAAAGAGGCGGTAATGGTATTCGGTCTTGCCATGTGGGGAGGATCAATAGAAGAGTTCAGGAGCATTATGATCCAGGATGACGGAAGCGGTCATCAGCTGAGCTTCGGAACATGGATGTGACACTTCATTGACACTTCATTGAGACCTCAGTGGTATATGAAACCGACCTCAGTGGTACATGAATGGTACTGACTTGCAACTTGCAATAGGTTACAATGTACATGCTGGGAGATAGCAGCAAAATTCAGACAATTTAATATAAGGCAACCTTATTAACATCGAAGAGTCGTATCCGTAACGGGTGCGGCTTTTTTGTTATGCCTTGATTTACGCATCTGCCAGACACCACAGAAAGGAGCATGGCAGATGCGTGTACAGAACTTGATCCTGCATAGGTGCAGGTCACCGTAAACCTACTTGTTTTCGCAAAAGTTATTTCTAACCGAAAACATGGAGGTTTACCAATGGAAAAAGATATTAGAAAGAATAAAGCATCCTTATATGTCGATGGGAGGATGGAATATCAGGCAGTGAACTTGGAAAAAGAGTATGGCCAACTGCTGGATGGATGCAAATATGCGGTTGCATCATATCACTGTAAAGAGATCCTTGTAGAAATGTACAGGGAAGAACTTGATGAGTTTAGCCCGTTTATCTATCTGACTGTTGATGAGTATGAGGCGATTTATGAATCTCAAAAGAACAATAATAAATACAACATAAGATATGGACGTAAACATGATGGCTTTGATTATGATGATGAATTAACTGCTATGTTTCAGGAGATTGAGCCGAGTGAGTTTGAGATAAACTTGGATCCACTAAATGTTCTTCTGGAAGAAGCAGAGCAAAAAAGAGAAAAGGAAATGATTGATAGATTGCCGGAAGCGATAGCTTTGCTATCAGATAATCAAAAGAGAAGAATCATCAAATTTTTTCTTGAAGGTAAGAACACGGAAGAAATAGCCAAGGAAGAGGGCGTATCAGGAAAAAGTGTAAGGACGAGTATTATACGTGCAAAAGAAACAATGAAAAAATATTTAAACAATTTTTGAAATCAGGGGTACGCGAAGGCTGATTTTGTATCAATTAGTGAGAGGACTTTTTCAGAGTTCATGAAGCAATTCGAAATAGTATTTGGGGCCGGCAAGAGTCCTCTCACAATTAAACAATATCAAAACAGAATACACATTCATCAGGTACCTTCTCTGAGAG
>CACZNR010000018.1 GCA_902782475.1 uncultured Eubacteriales bacterium | reverse complement strand
CATAAAGGTCGTACTCCTTAAAAACGGGGAACAGGAAGGTGAACCGATCTATCTCAGCAGCGAGAATGAATGGACATATACATGGACAGACCTTCTCGTGAAGCAGAAAGGTCAGGAGATCACATATACTGTGGAAGAGACAGACGTTCCTGCAGGATATGAAGTCCAGATCTCGCAGGAGGACGGAAAGACAGTCATTACCAACAGACATGTTCCGTCAGAAGAACATGGTCCGAAAACAGGAGAAGGAAATGCCCTTCTAATATGGACGATGATCTGTCTTGCATCACTTTTAACACTGTTTATGGTAGCCAGAAAAGAACTAAGTGTAAGATAACGAAAACAGGGCCTTCCGGTGGATAAAGTTCACCAGAAGGCCCTTTCTGTATCTGTCAGACATTGAGATCCTTTATGGAATCTCCTTCTCTTAGAGTATATGGCATGATGACGTCCCCGTGAGAATGCGGTTCCTCATTTATGAGTGAAAGAAGAAGCTCGGCGGCTTTTCTTCCCATATCATAGAGCGGCTGGCTTATGCCTGAAAGCCCCGGATCCATTACCTCAAGAAACTTGAGCCCGTCAAATCCGCATATGGAGACGTCGTCAGGTATCCTTTTTCCAAGCTGTTTGCAGGCCACATATGCATCGGCCGCAAGTCTGTCATTTGCACACTGTAAAGCTGTTATGTCTGTAGTAAGGAGCATATCCTTTACAGGACCTATGCCTATGTAATCATCATCGGCGACCCTATACACAAGGCTCTCAGGATCGATGCCATTATCATTCATGGCTTTTTTAAAGCCGGCAACACGGTCTTTAAGATGTGGAGTGCCATTATATGAGTCGAGATATCCGAAACGTCGGTGGCCTTTACCGATGAGAAGAGTGGCCATGTCGTAAGCTGCTGAAAAATTGTCTATGTCCACATTGGGGATGCCGGGAATGGAAGTCTGTATGGCCACGGCAGGAGTGCTTCTCAGGAAGGTCTCAAGGAGCTTTCTGTCAGCGATGTTTGAGCTTGCAAATATCATGCCACCTATACGGCGCTTCATGAGAGTCTCCATGTAAAGCTTCTGTCGCCTGCCGGTATCGGCAAGGCAGATGAAGGGAGAATACTCCGAGTATGATATCACGGATTCGGCACCCCTCAGTATCTCTGCATAGTACTGATTCGAGATGTCACCTGCAAATATGCCTATGGTATCATACCTGGAGGAGGAAAGCTCCTTTGCTGCTGTACTGGGAGTGAACCCCTGTTCTGCAATCACCGCCAGCACCTTTTTCCTGGTGGATTCCCTTACTCCGCTCTCGTTATTGATTATCCTTGAAACGGTGCTCTTTGAGACGCCGGATAACCTTGCTATGTCCTTAATCGTCAGATCTTTTCCCATATAATACTTCCTAATTTCAAAATCGATTGTATGATAGCATAAATAACGAATAAATGCATACAAAAACACAGGAAAACTACATATTTATACATATGAACGCTTGTGCTGTAATCGGATGAGGATATATTCTTTTACGGATACTTAAGGAGTATGCCACTGAAACGGTCGTTGGTCAGCTGCTGACTGGCAGCCGTTTCACTCAGATGTTCCCTGTTACGAAAGCCTTGAGAAGGCTCAGGAACTCCTTCATCATATTATGTGGAATGAACCAGAAGGGGGACCTTGAAGGTATGCCGTATACCTTTTCCATGCCAAGGGCTTCTGCAGTCCGGCAGGCTCTGTATACATGATAGTTATTGGTAACGATGCCTACAGCAGATCCCTTCTTTGTGATATATCTCTTGCTGTTCTCGATGTTTTCTGCAGTATCAAGGGAGAGGGCCTCTGTAATGAGCCTCTTTTCATCTATTCCTTTACCTATGAGATAGTCATACATTATCTCGGCTTCAGGAAAGTCTTCATCCTTTCCCTGACCGCCTGAGAGTATGCAGAGAGTGTTTTTATTTTCAGTCATGTATTCATATGCTGCATCGAGCCTGTAGCGAAGTGACGGGCTTGGTTCGTCCCCGTAGACCTTTGCTCCAAGCACTATAATGTAATCGAGACCTTCCGGAGGAACGGACGTGAAGCCACTTATGACCTTTGCTTCAAGGAATGTGAAAAGGGCAAGCCCTGCAATTAGCACCAGCAGCACCAGAAATCTCAGAAGTGACGGCAGCTTGCGCATGATGTGTTTTCTGCTCATGAAATAACATACCAGGAAAAAGAAGCCTATGCCTATCCATATGACAAAGCTTATATGTTTTGTATGTATAGCTCTTACAAGTATGCCATATACAGTGTTGAGCAGACAAAGAATCAGATATATTATCTCTTTTGCATTGAGGGGTCTTTTATGCTGTATATTCTGAGTATCCATTATACTGTTTCCTTTCACATGACCTATGATCACATAGGCATTGCGATTATCAATTGGATATATATTACAGTACATATTATAGCAGACATATTTCCTATGCACGAAGACAAGAGCATGATGACGATTTTCAGCTGTTTTTAGACAATATTTGTGACGGTTTTCAAATTTACAGAATTGATGGCTGTGATGTATATCTATGTGTTCTTTTATATATGTCTCAGTCTCACATGTGAGATATAATAAAAAGGAGATATGTATCAAAAGAAAGGAATTTCAGAATATGGAGAAATTTTTCTGTACCAAGGATTCCCCTGTGGTCGAAGTGAAACAGGGAAAGATCAAGGGTTACTTTTTTGACGGTGTTTACAGATTTCTTGGTGTACCATATGCAAAGGCACAGCGCTTCATGATGCCTGAGGAACCTGATCACTGGGATGGTATAAAGGACTGCCTGGCTTATGGCAAGATCTGTCCTATACTTATAGATCCGACGCCACATGATGAGATAAAGGTGCCGCACAGATTCTGGCCTGAATCAGAGCACTGTCAGAACCTCAATGTATTTACTTCGAGCCTTGACCCTGAAAAAAAGATGCCTGTTATGGTATGGTTCCATGGTGGCGGCTATTCCACAGGATCTGCCATAGAGCATGTGGCCTACGAAGGTGACAGTCTGGCAAAGCATGATGGAGTGGTAACAGTATGTGTCAACCACAGGCTCAATGTGTTCGGACATCTGGATCTTTCAATGTTCGGTGAGAAATATGCAAACTCAGTAAATGCAGGGATAGCTGATCTGGTGGCCTCACTTGAATGGGTGAAGGATAACATAGAAAAGTTCGGAGGTGATCCTGATAACGTGACCATCTTTGGACAGAGCGGCGGTGGCGGAAAAGTGACGACTCTTGGTCAGACGCCTGCTGCCGACGGGCTGTTCCACAGAGCAATAGTCATGAGCGGTATATTCTCCTTCCATGGAGACAGGAAGGAACAGGATCCGAAGGCTTTTGCACTTGAGATATTAAACCAGCTCCACATTGACGAAAAAGATGTGGACAGGCTTCAGAGAGTCAATTACCGTCTTCTCATAATGGCTGTCAACAGGGCAGCAAGGAAATTCGAAAAACAGGGCATAAACATAAACTGGGGTCCACACAGAAACGACTGGTTCCTTGGATCCCCGGAAGAAGTTGGATTCAGGGATCACTTCCTTAAGATCCCTACAATGGTAAGCACGTGCTTCAGTGAATTCCATGGCCGTGACAGTCTGGGAGAAAAGAGTGAGATACCTGTACCTGAAAGGGAAAGGATCATAAAGGATATGTACGGACAGAGAGTCGGAGTAAAGCTCCTGGAACTTTTCAGAAAGACTTATCCGGGACTCAATGAGCTGTACATACAGCATCTTGATACAGTGGGCAGGATACCTACAGTTGCATATGCAAGGGAAAAATCCAGGGGGCAGGCACCTGTATACTGCTACATGTTTGCAAGCGAAGTGCCTTATGACGGAGGAAGGATGCCATGGCACTGTGCAGACATACCGTTTGCATTCCACAATGCACATGTAGTTCCGTTTACATACTGTGTACCGAACCATGAGCTTCTGGAGAAGCAGTTCGTAAATGCATATGTGAATTTTGCAAAGACAGGGGATCCGAATAATAAGTACATGCCGCACTGGGACAGAGTGACACCTGAGCACGTTCCGACAATGATCTTTTGTGAGAACACAGAACAGAAAGTGGATTACGACGATGAGCTCATGATATACAAGGATCAGAACACTGAGAGATTCGAATTCTCCATAAAGACTCCTGAGGAAGAGGGAGACGGGAGCGACTGGGTATACTGAAAGAAAGCATGAGATATGAAAAAGAAAGGGAAATGACATGAAAAACTATGCACTTGTAAAGGAAGAGCATCCTGTTGTCGAGACCATATACGGCAAGGTCATGGGAGAGAACAGGAACGGAGTGGCAATATTCCGCGGCATACATTATGGAACTACCACTGCAGGAAAGAACAGGTTCTGTGAGCCTAAGGAACCGGAGCATTTTGAAGGGATAAAGGACTGCTATACGAAGAACGGAGACCTTGCTCCACAGAACAGTCACGGAAGTGTTGCAAGACCTGATGTTCCTTACTGGAACGGCGGAACACCAGAAAAGTTCAAGACAGAGACCGAAGAGCGAAGCGAAGACTGTCTGGTGCTCAATGTCCTTACACCGGGTATCGATGACAGGAAGAGAAGCGTTGTGGTATATATCCACGGAGGAGGCTTCACCTACAGATCCGGAACTCTTACCCTTGGATCAGATGACTGGGTAAGGGAGCAGGACATAGTGGTGGTGGGCATAAACCACAGGCTCAATATTTTCGGCTATCTGTATCTTGGAGACGTGGACAGGAGGTTCGTATCTTCAGGCATGGCCGGCATGCTGGATCTGGTTCTTGCTCTAAAATGGGTAAACAGGAACATTGAAAAGTTCGGAGGCGATCCGTCAAAGGTCACCATCATGGGCGAATCAGGAGGTGCCATGAAGGTG